>JANYHP010000579.1 GCA_025359005.1 Hyphomicrobiaceae bacterium
CAGGCCCAGCGAATGCGGCACCCCGCCGGAGATGGTCCACAGCACCCCGGTGCCGGCCCAGGTCATGCATTCCAGCACCTTGCGGCGGCTGGGGCCGTCATTGTGGTCGTGATCATGCGCGCTCATGGCCTATCTCCCTGCAAAATTAAGCTTGCAGAGGACTAGATCGGGCTTAGGTCAGATTTATTCCTGCAAATCGGCCGCAAACCGGGATATAGGCTACCGCGATGAAATTCCTCGACGAAGCCAAGGTCCAAATCGCGTCAGGCAGCGGCGGCAACGGCTGCATCGCGTTCCGGCGCGAAAAATTCATCGAGTTCGGCGGCCCCGCGGGCGGCAATGGCGGCAAGGGCGGCGACGTCTGGATCGTCTGCGTGGACAATCTCAACACGCTGATCGACTATCGCTATCAGCAGCACTATTTCGCCGAGAACGGGCGGCCGGGCATGGGGCGCGATCGATCGGGTCAGGATGGCGACGACATCGTGCTCAAGGTGCCGCCGGGCACGCAGGTTTACGCTGAGGACAACGAGACGTTGCTGGCTGACTTGACTGAGATCGGTCAGCGCTCGCGCATCGCCAAAGGCGGCAACGGGGGCTTCGGCAACGCCTATTTCAAGAGCGCCACCAACCGTGCGCCAGAGCACGCCAATCCCGGCCAGACAGGGCAGGAACTCATCATCTATCTGCGCCTGAAGCTCATTGCGGATGCTGGGCTTGTGGGATTGCCGAATGCGGGGAAATCGACGTTTCTTGCGGCCGTCTCCAAGGCAAAGCCGAAAATCGCGGCCTATCCCTTCACGACGCTGCACCCGAACTTGGGCATGGTGAAAGTCGGCGAGGTCGATTTTGTGCTTGCCGATATACCGGGGTTGATCGAGGGCGCACATGAGGGTGCAGGTCTTGGGACGCGCTTTCTCGGCCATGTCGAACGCTGCCGCGTGCTGTTGCATCTGGTCGACGCAACCGAGGACGACATTGCAACCGCCTACAAGACCGTGCGGGCTGAATTGAAGGCGTTTTCGGCGGAACTGGCGGCTAAGAAAGAGATCGTGGCACTGTCGAAGTGTGACGCGCTCAATGCTGCGACGATCGCGGAAAAATCGGCAATGCTGCAGAAGGTTTCGCGCAAGAAGCCGCTGGTCCTCTCGGCGGTCTCGGGGCTCGGGATGAAAGAGGCTCTGTTCGCGATCGCCCGCGAAGTCGGCAAGGTCCAGGGCGATGCCGACGAGGCGGAGCCGGCAAAGTGGGAGCCGTGAGACTGCGTTCGGTGCGCCCCGCTCAGCGATAATTCTTGTCGAACATTCCCAGCAACTCGTCGTACATCTCGGTTGCCTGAGCGCCGCCGGCGTGGATCGCATGCGCGGCACAATGGGACAGATGATTGCGGATCAGTTCGCGGCCGACGGCGCGCAGGGCCTGCTGGGCTGCAGAAATCTGCGTCACGATATCGGCGCAGTAGCGGTCGTCTTCCACCATTTTGTGGATGCCGCGGATCTGGCCTTCGACCCGGCGCAGGCGGGCCAGATTGGCGGCTTTGGTGGCGGGGTCGACGCCCTGGGCCTTGCGCTCGCCATCGCCGTTTGGCCCCTTGCTGTGCCGTGCCTTTGACGGTGCCATGCCGCTGCTCCTGCCTATGCGCTGATACGCAGAGATAGGCGCAGCGTGGTTTGAGTGTCAAAGGCTCTCGTGAACTTGCGAGCCTGATCCATCAGCCCTTGATCCATCAGCCCTTGGGCTTGGCGGCCGTTGTGGGCGCTTCGGACTTGGCTGCAGGTTGCGCGGCTGCAGGTGTCGGTGCTGCTGCTGCTTTGGCTGGCTGCGGTGTGCTGCCGCCCCAGCAGACGTTTGCTTCGGCCCGGCACGTGTGTTCGTCGAAGACGCCGAAGTCGAGGAAAAGCTCGCACGTCACGTCTTTCTTGCCGGTGGTGTAGCCCTTGACGCCGTTATCGACGGCCCATTTGGCAATATACTTGTCGAGCAGCGATTTGGCGTCGTTGGTCGGTCCGGCCTTGCCGTAGTCGTTCACTGAAAAACCGAGGCGGGTGCATTTCGCGTCAGCCGCTGTCGTCAGGCAGGCTGCGGCAAGAAGGGCGGCGGCGCCGCGCAGCAGTGTCGTACGCATGAGACAAACCTTGTTGAACGTCGTGGAATTGGACAGTTGCGCGCAATTAACCACGCTCGCCATGCCCTGGCTACCGGTCGCGCCGACACAGCAGCACTTTTCAGCACGAAGTGCGGCTCAAAAAAAACAACGCAGCTGCAACCTATGAAGCGCGCGTGGCGGCGCACGTCACTTTCGGCTGCGGGGCGGCCGCGGCTATTGCGGCACGCTTCCGCCGGTCGGTTGCTGGCGGTTTTCAGCGCGCTTGCGGAGTTGGTCGGGTCGTTGCACCTGCTGTGTCCGCCGAGGGGCTGCGACTTTGGCCAGAGGCGCCAGGCCGGATTTCAACTTCTTCTGGATCTTTTCTGCGTCTTCGGGCTCGGGCTTGAGCGAAAGCGCCTGGTTCCACTGGAACATCGCTTCGCGTTCGCGACCGACGCGCCAGAGGCCATCGCCAAGGTGGTCGTTGAGGATCGGATCGTCGGGACGCAGTTCCACGGCACGCTCGAGCCACTTCGCGGCTTCCTTGAAATTACCGGTGCGGAAATGCGCCCAGCCCAGACTGTCGACAATGTAGCCATCATCAGGCTTGAGCTTCACGGCCTTTTCGATCAGCTGCATGCCGATCTTCAGGTTCTTGTTCTGATCGACCCAGGAATATCCCAGATAGTTGAGAACCATTGCTTCGTCGGGGCTCAGCTTGAGCGCCTGCTGCAGATCAGCCTCGGCTTGCGGCCACTTGTGCACGCGCTCGTAGGACGTGCCGCGTGCGTAGAAATAGGACCAATGCCGCGCTTCGGGCTTCTTGATGATGGCAATGGCGCGCGAGTAGTAGCCGATCGCTTCGTCGAAGCGCTTTTGGCCACGCATGATAGTGCCCAAGGCATCCAGCGGTTTCAAATCCTGCGGATCGCGGTCGGCCACCTGTTCCAGAAGCGCCTTGGCTTCCTCGATGCGATCGAGGGAATTCAGGTCATAGGCCTTGCGGATATCGATGGCCTGCTCAAGCGGCGTGCCGGGAATGATCTGCTCGTAGACCTCGATGGCGCGCTCGTACCGTTTGGTGTTTTCATAGACGTTGGCCAGTGCTGCGAGGGCGAACGGCGAGCGGGGTTCAAGGTAGAGCGCGTACTGCAGGAATACGGCGCCGGGGCCTACGCCACCTTCGCCCGTCAAGGCTTCGCCAATGCCGAACAGGGCTTCGGAAAGGCCCTGCGATGCGGTTGTGACGAGCAACGGCGTGCGTTCGCCGGCGATCAGCTGCTTTTGCAGGGCAGCCGCTGCGGGATGGCCGTCGCCGCGGATCTTTTCGAAGTACACTTGCAGCGCCTTGAGTGCTGACTTGTTGTCGCCCGCGTTGGACAGGCTCTGCGCGTAGGCGAGCGCCGAACGCAGCGACTTCTGATCGCCTGCGAACAGCTTTTCGTAGGTCGTTTTCGCTTCGGGGCGACGGCTGCCAACGTCGGCGATCAAGGCACGATGATAGCGAATTAGCGCCTGCGCCCAATCGGGTTGTTTGGTCGTGTCGATCAGTTCCAAGGCTTCCCGTGTTTTGCCCTCGGCCTGACGCAACCAGGCGCGGCCAAGCAGGCCCGTCAACTCGCCGATCGGGTTGACGGAGGATGCCTTGAAATTCTCCTCGGCCTCGGTGAAGTTTCCGCGCTTGAACTCGGCGAGGCCGAGCAGTAGCCGCGACATGCGATGGTCGGATTTGGCCTTGGCGAGATCGGCGGCGAGGGCTTCGGCGCGCGGCCAGTTGCCCTCGGTCGCTTCCATTTCAAAGGTCTGCACGGCGAGCGCGTCGTTGCTCGTGTCCTTGGACAAGGCTTGCCCATAGAAGGCGGCGGC
The DNA here is from genome assembly GCA_025359005.1 of Hyphomicrobiaceae bacterium. Classification (GTDB taxonomy): domain Bacteria; phylum Pseudomonadota; class Alphaproteobacteria; order Rhizobiales; family Hyphomicrobiaceae; genus JABFRJ01. The sequence continues at coordinate 3,953 of JANYHP010000579.1, forward strand.
GGCCAGCGTGTCGCTCTGGCCGCGGGCGAGGCGTCCGGCGAGGTAGCCGCCGAGCTGGCTGCGCACGGTGGGGATGTCGTCGCCCTGAAGGGCGTAAACGGGGACGCTCAAAGCGCCGGCAATCGCCAAGGCCAGGATTGCCGTGCCCGTCCAGGTCCGGGTTTTCGGCAACGATCCCGGCATCGCTCCAGCCATCGCGCGCATGCGGAAATTCAGATGTCCAGGCATGCTACCTCGGTGGGTTCGGGCGCGGCGGTTGAGGCGTATCGCGATGCAACAATGCGATTCTCGACTATCGAGCAGGCTAGCAAAGTTTTGCTGGCGAAGCGATGGCTTCAGTTGCCTGCGACGAACAGCTTGTTTTCGGGCGATCGTTGGGGCGGGGGGCATTGACCGGACCAGCCCGTCGTGGCGCCGGAAGCGTCTGATGTCGATCGCGAGCCATCGGCGTATCCCTCGTTGCAACTCAAGACTTAGGCTTCAGGTGTCTCCCCGGCCAAAATGCGGCGAAAGAAGGCCGCGTCGATATTGCCGCCGCAGAGCACCACACCCACACGCTTGCCGCGGACGCTTGCGGTGTCCTGCATCACAGCTGCCAGGGGCGCGGCACCGGCGCCTTCGGCCAGATTATGGGTATCCTCGTAGTAGGCCCGAATTGCGGCTGCAATCGTGTCGTCGGAAACTTCGACGATATGCGAAACACCTTTGATGATCATCGCGAGGGCGGCGGCGTCTGGCTGCCGCACCGCCAGTCCATCGGCGAAGGTGCGGGCGGTGTTGGTCGCAATGACGCGGCCCGCTGCGTGTGAGCGGGCATAGGCAGGCGCATTGGTGCTGACGACGCCGACGATTTCGGTGTCGAGGCCGAGCAGGTCGCGCGCCGCGATCATGCCGCAGATGCCAGAACCGAGGCCGATGGGCACGTACACTCGATCGAGGGGCGGGGCGCCACGGAAAAACTCCAGCGCATAGGTCGCAACCCCCATGACGAGGTCGCGATGAAAAGAGGGAATGAAATGCAGCCCCTCTAAGGCCGCCACGCGGGCTGCCTCGGTTCTTGCCGCATCGAAATCAGAGCCATGCTCGACGAGTTCGGCGCCCCAGGCGCGCATCGCCGCGTTTTTCTCGGTCGAATTGCCGTGCGGCACGTAGATGACGCTGCGCAGGCCGGCGCGGCTGGCGGCCAGCGCAATGGATTGGCCGTGGTTGCCGCGCGTGGCCGAGATGACGCCCGCGACCTTGGCGCCGGAGCGGACGAGGCCGTCCATGAAGACGAGGCCGCCGCGAACTTTAAAGGCGCCGGTGGGCGTGTGGTTCTCGTGCTTGACCCAAACTTCGGTGCCGACGCGCTTGGCCAGCAGTGGCCACGCGTACTGCGGCGTCGGCGCAACTGTCCGGTGGACGAAGGCTGCCGCGTCCTCGAGTTCGCTGAGCGTAAAGAGTGCCATGCAGTGACCTTGGGCTGAATTGAAGCTGCTTTAAAGAAGGGCGAGTTGGGAGCGAGAAAGTGTGCCGCGTTGGCGCGTGCCTTTCCGAATTCTTCAAACTTTTAGCACATGTTCACTGGCATCGCGCCGAATTGGGCGCGTCGTGTTCCTTGTACGAGACGTGTATCCATGTGCAACTCAGTTCGTATGTCTCGCGTGTCCGTGCCGTCGTTGGCGATTTCCGGGCTTGCCGCGCTGTTGCTTGCTGGATGCGCAACAGGGCCGGGCGGCCATCGCCGCACCTTCGATCATAGCTTCTATCGGCCCGCAGACGGCGGCGATCGGGATATTTTTCCAGATCCGATCGGCTGGCGCGATCGGACGATCCCCAATCGCCTCGGTGCACTCGACGCCAAGCTGCCGAAGTTTTTTGGCGTCAGCGAAGCCGACGAACAGGTCGCGCGGCAACGCCGGCAGCTGGCGCCACGCGTGATGCCGCCAGCACCGCCCGCACTCGCGCCGCAATCGAGCACCGTTCCCGCACCTATTCCTGCCCCGCAACCGGCTGAAGGTGCCGCCCCTCCGGCAAGCGTGCCAACCCCAACGCCAGCGCTACCGGCAGACGCGGCCAAACCAATTATATACCGTTCGCCAGCCCGCCCCGTTCAGCCCGGCATTCCCACCACGCGGCCCGTGCAGGAGCCGACGGTGGAATTGGTGCCTGCGGAGACGACGGTTCGGGGCAGTGTCGCCCCTCGTCGTGCGCCGGTCGCCAGCGATGCAGTTCAATAAGCGATC
>JANYHP010000581.1 GCA_025359005.1 Hyphomicrobiaceae bacterium
CACTTCGGGCGCATCTTCTACAATCAGGCGCGCATGAGCGCCGACCGCGTGCCGCAGGTGGCTGTCGTGATGGGCAGTTGCACCGCCGGCGGCGCTTACGTGCCCGCCATGTCGGACGAGACGATCATCGTGCGCAAGCAAGGCACCATCTTTCTCGCCGGCCCACCCTTGGTCAAAGCCGCGACGGGCGAAACGGTTTCAGCCGAAGATCTCGGCGGCGCCGACGTGCACACGCGACAGTCGGGCGTCGCCGATCACTACGCACTCAACGACCGGCACGCCTTGCAGATCGCCCGTGATATCGTCGCCAACCTCGGCGCCGCACGCACCCCGGACGTGTCCATCCGCGACGCGCGCCTGCCCGCCTACGACACGCGCGAACTGGATGGCGTGGTGCCCGCGTCACTGATGACGCAGTACGACGCGCGCGAGATCATCGCGCGACTGGTCGACGGCTCGGATTTCGACGAGTTCAAGGCCAACTACGGCACCACCATAGTCACCGGCTTCGCCCATATCGAAGGCATCCCCGTCGCCATCCTGGCCAACAACGGCATCCTCTATTCCGAGAGCGCGCAGAAGGCCGCCCACTTCATCGAACTGGCCTGCCAGCGCAAGATTCCTTTGCTGTTCTTGCAAAACATCACCGGCTTCATGGTCGGCCGCGACGCGGAAGCCGGCGGCATCGCGCGGCATGGCGCCAAGATGGTCACCGCCGTGTCGTCCGCCAACGTGCCCAAAATCACCGTTCTGATCGGCGGCAGCTACGGCGCCGGCAACTACGCCATGTGCGGCCGCGCCTACTCCCCGCGCTTCCTCTTCACCTGGCCCAACGCGCGCTGCTCGCTGATGGGTGCGCCGCAAGCCGCCTCCGTACTCGCCACCGTGCGCCGCGACAACATCGAAGCTGCCGGGCAGACGTGGAGTGCCGATGACGAAGCAAAATTCAAAGCGCCGACGCTCGAACAGTTCGAACGCGAGGGGCACCCCTACTACATGACCGCCCGCCTGCAAGACGACGGCATCATCGCACCAAGCGAGACCCGCCGCGTGCTCGGCCTCGCCTTCGCCGCCTGCCTCAACGCCCCCATCGAAGAAACGCGATTCGGCGTGTTCCGGATGTAAAGAGTCCGTAGGGTGCAAGAGGCGCAGCCGTAGTGCATCGAGGCGGAGGTAACGACGGTGCAATACACGTCGCTGCTGCGCCCGATGAATGCACCGTTCCCTTGACCTGCCGCGACGTACAGTGAGATCATTTTGATACTGAGCGCCAAAACTTTTCAGTGATGCTGCCGCTGACCGCGCGTGCCGGCCGGCTCCGCGAGAGCGGTGTCGGCACGCGCAATCGAAGACAAATATCAACGGTCAATAGTTTTAACCGTTGGTATGATACCCGCCATTCGTCGTGCGGACACGCGGTTTCCTCGGGCGCCTCGCGATTGAGCGATCTGTTGGTCGATCCGCGATCCCGGCGGCGCGACATCGGTCGTGCACTGCTCGACGCGCTAGAAGCCGCGGCTGTAGCTGACGGTGCCAACAAGGCACTGACCGTGGTTGTCGACCTTGCAAACACTCACGCGCGCAACAGCTACGATCGCGTCGGCATGCCCGCCGCACCGGAACACCGGGTGAAGCGGCTATGCACAGTCAAGCGGATCGGCCGCGGAAAATAGCGCCCCGTCCGCCACCCCCAAATCACCCCAACACCCGCCTCGGCACCAGCACCTCGCCACGCATGATGGGGCGGGCGGTGCGGAGTGTGCCGGCGACCACGTCCATGCCGGCGCCGTGGCCGGTCGTTTGCAGACGCACGTCCACCTGACCGGAGGGATGCTCGATCCAGATGGTGCGCGGGTTTTCCGCACTTTTGGTCGAAACCTCGTGTGCGATGGAGCCCTCGAGCGCGCAGGCCGTCGCCACGCAAACAGCCCCCGTCACCGCATGCGCCGCGTGCAGCGCCTTAGGCGTCAGATACCGCGAAGTCAGCGTGCCGCCATCACGCGGCGCCGACAGAATACCGACCTTGGGGATTACCTTGTCGGACACATCGCCGAAGCCCATACGCACGCCCGCCTCGCGCCGGATGCTCTCGATGCGCGCCATCAACGCTTTGTTGCCATCGATGCCGGGCTTGCCTTCGGTGCCGTCCAGTCCCAGGTCGGCGGCGCGAACCAGCATCATCGGCATGGCGACGTCGATCAGGGTCACGTCGACGCCCTGGATGTTTTCGCGGACGTGGCCCGTCGGGAGCATCTTGCCCGAGACCGAACCCACCACATCCATGAAATTGAGCACGATGGGCGCAGCGGTGCCCGGCACGCCGGCAATGGCGGTGTCGCCGTCATAGATGATCGTGCCGCCCGGCGTCTGCACGATAGCCTCGATGCGCGCCTCGGTGTTGACGTTGAAGATCATCGCGCGCGTCTCGCCATGGGCCGGCGCGATCAAGCCGCGCTCGATAGCGAACGGCAGCACGCCAGAAAGCATGTTGCCGCAGCTCGGGCTGGTATCGACGATGGGCTTGGCGATATCGACCTGGGCGAACAGATAGTCGAGGTCGACGCCGGGGCGGGTGGATTTGGAAACGATTGCGACTTTGCTGGTGGTTGTGTCGGCGCCGCCCAGCCCGTCGATCTGCCGCAGGTCCGGCGAACCCATGACCGCGAGCAACACCCGATCACGCGTTGGGATATCCGCCGGAAGGTCGGAGGCCAGGAAGTATGGCCCACGCGACGTGCCCCCGCGCATAAACAGACACGGAATTCCGACGATATCACGCATGCGAGGCTCCACTGTGCGATGACAACGGGCCAATCACGCCAATCGGTGCCCCGGCGCCGATCACCTCTCTGATCGTCAAAAAACATACGACCAGCAGGCCCCCGCCCGCAATCACCCGGCACGCACCGCCACCACGCCAGCTTGTCTCTTGCCGGCGCGCGCGGCAAACGCTAAAGGGACGTGCGGCCGAAGACTACGGCACACGACAGCAGCCGGACATTGCGGTCTGGTTTTCATGAAGTTTTTTGATGCAGCCCTAATTTAAAGCAGGCTTGGCCCCCGTGGCGGAATCGGTAGACGCGGCAGACTCAAAATCTGTTGTCGCAAGACGTGCCAGTTCGAGTCTGGCCGGGGGCACCATCCCGCATCGCGTTGAGAATGACTGCGCCGTGACACGCGCGGCGCGCCCGATCAGGATACGGAACCGGCGGTCAGAAAAAAGGGCGATGCTTGCGCACCGCCCTTGAAAGTTCATCAACTTGAAGCTCGCACCACAAGTGTCGCCCGGCTCGGCGCCCGACGACCTGCAGCGAAATTAGCGCGAGTAGAACTCGACCACCAGGTTCGGCTCCATCGTCACCGGGAACGGCACGTCGGACAGCACGGGAATGCGATTGAGCTTGGCCGTCATCTTGTTGTGGTCGACTTCGATGTAGTCGGGCACATCGCGCTCGGAACTCTTGATCGCTTCCAGCACGACGGTGAGCTGGCGTGACTTTTCCTTCATCTCGATGACATCGCCGACGCGGCAGCGGAACGAGGCCACATTGACCTTGCGGCCGTTGACGGTGATGTGGCCGTGGCTGACGATCTGGCGCGCCGCGAACACGGTGTGCACGAACTTGGCGCGATAGACGACGGCATCCAGGCGGCGCTCGAGCAGGCCGATCAACTGTTCCGAGGTCGAGCCCTTCATGGCCGACGCTTCCTTATAGATGCTGTTGAACTGGCGCTCGCCGATGTTGCCATAGTAGCCCTTCAGCTTCTGCTTGGCGCGGAGCTGCTGGCCGTAGTCGGAAACTTTGCCGGCGCGACGCTCGCCGTGCTGGCCGGGGCGGCTTTCCCGCTTATTGAGGGGGCTCTTGGAGCGGCCCCAGATGTTCTGGCCGAGGCGGCGGTCGATCTTGTGCTTGGCGCGAATACGCTTGGTCATAGGAGGTTCCGTCTTTCCATATACACGGGTTGTCGATGCCTCGCTCGGGCGCACGGGGAACCTCACAAGAAGGGAACCCCACGAGCCGGCGGACTTCCACCTCCTCCTCTGCCCCGCGAGGGGCCGACAGACGTCGCAGCGCCTCAGAATGGGGCACCAGGCGACATCACGGTGGCGAAAACAAACAGAGGCTCAGCGCTGCGGCCAAGCCCCTATTCGAGGTCCTTATCGCGGATCATGACCGTACGGTCAAGTGCCGGGTTGCCTGCTGGCGACGCCCTTACGGCTTCTTGACTTCAGCCGAGGCGGGACCAGCCGCCGGAGCTTCGGTGCCGATATAGGCCAGGATCTGCGCCTTCACCTTCTCGCGCTCGGCTTCGCTGCAGGTCGGCGTCTGCTTCAGCTTCTCTTCGGCCTTGGAGGTATCCTCGACCTTGACGTCCTTGCCCTCGTCCTCCCGCGCCACAACCGCCACCTTGCCGGTCAGCATCATGACAGTGAAGAGGTGCAGCTGGCTGATATAGAGGGTCTGCTGGTCTGACCACTTCGACTTGGCGCGCTCGCGACCGATCATCGTCTGGTAGTTGGCCGCCTGTTCCTCGTTCAAGCCGCAGATCTGGGCGTTCGCCGATAGCCGGCCGGCGCGGACCACATCACGGGCCGTTTCGATGGGGACCATCGCTGCTTCGCGATTGTTCTTGTCGACTTCGATGGTTTTTCCGTCAGGCAAGGTGAACTTCGCAGGCGTGATCGCCCAGGCGTAATCCATGAGCGTACCGATCGACTTGTCGCTCAAATCCTTGCCTTGCGCAGCGGCGGCACCGACACCGGCCGCCAGCACCATGGCGACGCCGAGCCCGCGTGCGAGCACGTCAAAACCCCACGCCCCAAGCGTCATGCGCAATTTTCTCATCTGCACGCCCATCCCAATAACCCCTCTGCCCGGCGGCCAGCGCCTTGCCCTGTGTGTTGCCCGCCTCATCCACATGGATGAAAGTCGAGCGTCATTCTGTCCGACGATTGCCGCGCCAAGCAGCTGCAACCGAATCTTTACACCATGTCCAATCGCGATAGCCCGGCAACGGTTCGGCTCCGGCTACGCATCCAACAGAAATTGGCACGAACGCTCCGATACGTTCGGCCTGGTTCAACCTCGACCGAGCAGCTGCCGATTGGTTCGGCGGCGGCGGCAAAGACGACCCGCTTCCGTGCCGGGCGTGGCCTGGACTGTTAACTAATCATCGTGGCGGCATCGCTCGTCCGCAATCGAGGCAAGTTTATGGCAACGGCGTCATCGATCGGCGCGCGCCGGTCCTTTTCCGTGGACGAGTGCCTTCACGATCCCACGCAGCGTGCGCACCTCCTGCTGGCTCGCCTCCATGCGCGTGAGCATCGACCGCAAGTTTTGCACCACGGTGGGGCGCTTTTCGGGCGGATTGAAAAAGCCTTTGGCCTCCAGTTCGCGCTCCAGATGATCGAAGAACGCCAGCAATTCCGCCTTATTCGCCGGCTCGTAGCCGCGCGTATTGGGCCCGGCGACAATGGGGCTTTCATAAGTTGTCACGCGGCCGAGCGAACCCTGGCCCGACTGCTTCATCCACTCGTACGCCAGCAGCAGCACCGATTGGGCAAGATTGAGCGACGCGAACGTCTTGTCGACCGGCGCCATGACGATGGCGTCGGCGTTGGCAACCTCACTCGTTTCCAGGCCATTGCGCTCACGGCCAAACAGAATGGCGCAGCGCTCACCGGCCAGCGTGCGCCGCCGCAGTTCCGCCACCGCCTGCTCGGGCGTCAGCACGGGCTTGGCGAGATCGCGCTGGCGGGCGGTGGTGGCGACCACATAGCTGCAGTCGGCCAACGCGTCGGCAAAGGCCGGGTAGACCTGCGCCTCGTCGATGATGAAAGTGGCGCCCGAAGCAGCGATGCGCGCCTTCTCGTTGGGCCAGCCGTCACGCGGGGCGACGAGGCGCAACTCACCAAGACCGAAGTTGGCCATGGCGCGCGCCACCATGCCGATGTTGTCGGCGAGTTGGGGTTCCACGAGAATGACGGCAGGCGTCGCAGCCGTCAGCGCGCCATCGGGCCGTTTGCCTTCGGTGTTGCGGATGCCATAGCGCAACTTGCGCAGCACCCGTCGGGCCTGGAACCAGAGTTCTTCCCCGGCCCAGGTTCTGGCCAGCACATCGAGCGAGGGCACGACCAAGCGCGCGGTCCCCGTGCCCGTGAGCCGCGCGCGACCGTCGGCACTTTCGATGCTGGCATGACCGGCGACAAAATCGTCGAACGTCTGCACCCCCTGCGACAGCGTCAGCCGGCGACACCCGGGGCACGCGGCATGATCGACCGCGCAACGTTGTTCGGCACAATAGACGAGGATGGGTTCGAGCGCTGCACGGTCCAGGCCGAGCGGCGCCAGCACCGTCTCAACCTCGCCGATCGGAACCGCATGCACCGCAGCGACGATCGCAGCGACGGATCGGCCGGTGCCGCCGTGCGTTGGGACGGTTGTCGCATCGTTTTGTTCAAGTTTAATCTGCACGTCTCAATCAGTCTCGATCAGGCAACGGAGCGCGCGGCCGCGCCTCATCCGGGCTTCGCCCACCTTCTCCCC
>JANYHP010000425.1 GCA_025359005.1 Hyphomicrobiaceae bacterium
GCACGATCGAGAAGCCGCATTGGTTCAGGGCCTTACGCATCTCATCGCCCGCGTGCTCGTTCGTATGGAACCGTGGCCGACCCGGCTGACCACAGCGAGCTTCGACCATCTCGTTCAAGCCATTGAAATGGTTCGCTATGATTCTGCCGAAGTGTTTGCAGCAATCGAACAAGCCAACCCATTCGCAGCCGAGGTTCGCGAGAGATTCTTCTCTCTCGCAGCCGAACTGCGACAAGAACTGGAGGAGCATGCTGAGGCGCGTGATTGACGCTCCTAAGCGCAGTCGCGAACGAACGTAAACCGGACCCAAAAACACCGAACCGGTCGACGCTCAGGGCCATGGGCTGTCCTCCGCTTGCCGTCCCGACTTTCAGCTTTCCTACCCAAGACCCGACGAACGCCAAGCTCGGCGTTCAACGATCTGCGCCAAGTCACTTCATGGCCCACTGTGCGCGTCCCCGGCATCACCGCTGCATGCTCGAAGTTGAGGGACAAGCTGCCTGTCGTCAAGCGACCGGCGGGTCTTCGGCGGCGACCAACCGGCATCCTCGTGCCACAGTACGGAATGCCGCCGCCCGCTCGCAGGACGTCGCTGCGGCGGGCCAAAGGAGCGGCGTAAGCGAGCGGGGTATTGAGGGGGAGGCTGCCGCTGCGATAGAACCCGCATCATAGAACCCTTGGTTGCCAGCCCTTACCGAGTACTTCTGCGTTCGTTGCCACTAACAGCCTGCAGAGACGCACCGAAGATGCCAATGGGTCCACTCGCCGCGTTTCCGCTTGCCGCCATCGAGGCTGCCGCCGTGCGCGGCTGGCCGGCGCGGGAGGCGATGGCGGTTGATGGTTGGCTGTGGCGGCAGACGTCGGGCGGCTCGATCCGCGCCAACACGACGGCGACGCTCGCCTATACGGGCACGGATGTGGCGCTGAGTATCGACGCCATCGAACGCCTGGCCCGCGACCGCGGCGTGCCGGCGTGCTTCACAGTCTGCGACGCGTCAATGCCGAGCGACCTGGATGCGCGGCTGGCCGCTCGCGGCTACACGCGCGGCACCGAGCACGTCACGATGGCCAAGTCGGTCGATCCTGCGGCGCCCGCGCCGGCGGCGATCGAACTTGCCACGGCCCCATCGCCAGGCTGGCTCGCGGCATACCTATCCGGATTGTCCATTGACCGCCGGCCTGTGGCCACCTCGATCCTGGCGCGCCTGCCGCGATCGGCCATCTACGTCGCCGCGCTCACCAACGGCGTGACCATTTCCAGCGGGCTCACCATTCCTGACGGCGCGGTCGCCTCGGTGCAGTGCATGGCGACCCTGCCGGATGCGCGGCGCCAGGGTGGGGGCGAACGCGTGCTCGCCGCCATCGAGCACGCCGCAGCGCGACACGGCGTGACGGTCCTCTACCTGCAGACCAGCGCCGACAATACGGCCGCACAAGCGCTGTATCGAAACCGCGGCTTCCGGATCGCCGGCCACTATCACACCCGCGCAAAAGTGTTGTAGCGAACACGGAGCAACGCCGACTTGCTTCAGCACCAATTTGCGCCCACACGCCAACACGGCGCGGCGCGGCCTGCACGCGTCCCAGGCCGTCACGCCTTCGGCACAATGATCGTGTCCGAGTTGTTCCGGATTTGACGCGATCGCTGACAACAGTCAGCCCGCCCTTTTCGATACCCCTCAGAGGAAACCCCATGAACATCGCATCCATCGCCATGAGCCTCCTCACGCCGGCCATTGTCGGCCGCATCGCCAGCGCACTCGGCATCAGCCCGACCATCGCGCAGGCCGCCATCACCGCGATTATCCCGGCCATCCTCGGCGGCATGGCCTCCAAGGCAACCACCCCGTCGGGGCTCGGCGTGCTCACTGGCCTGCTCGGCCAGCAGAACCCGTCGGCCCTTGCCGGCCTCGGCGATATGATCGGCGGCGCCAATCAGGCGAGCCTCGTCACCGGCGGCACCACGGCCCTGAATACCCTGCTCGGCTCGTCGACGGCCGGCGCCCTGGCCGGCGCGGTAGCCAAGTTCACGGGCGCACCGGCAGCCGCCAGTTCCAGCCTGCTCGGCATACTCGCTCCCGTCGCACTCGGCACCTTGGCCCAGCAACAGAAGGCGAGCGGCCTCGATGCCGCAGGCGTCGCCAACCTGCTGGCCGGCCAGAAGGACAACATCGCCGCAGCCCTCCCCAAGGGCTTCGGCGACCTGCTGAAAGGTATCGGGCTTTTCGACGCCGGCAGCACGCCAGCCCCGGCCATGGCCGCCAAACCTGTCGCTCCGATGGCGCCCATCGCGCCCATGGCGCGGCCCGCACCGCACCCGATGGAGCACGCCGCCGCAGCCCGGCCCGAACCCGCCTCGGGTCTCGGCCGCTGGCTGCCTATCATTGCCGCAGCCGCCCTCGGCGTCGCTGCCTATAGCTTCTGGCAGAGCACGCGCAGCCCGCAACTGCCCCCCGTCGCCAAGATCGTCTATAACAATGTTGACCTGACCGCGAAGGCCGGCACGCTTTATGAGGGGCTGAAAACCTCCATCGCCGGCATCAAGGACGCGACCTCGGCCGAAGCCAGCCTGCCGAAACTGCGCGAACACGTTGCAGCCCTTGGCGATATCCGCGAGCTGCAAGACAAGTTGCCCGCCGACGGCCGCAAAGGCCTCGCAGCGCTGTTCGCGGGCTTTGCCCCCGCCCTCGAAGGTCTGGTACTGACGGCCGGCAAGGCACCGGGCGCCGAAACCATCGTCAAGCCGCTGTTGGAGCAGGTGATGGAGCGCGTCAAGGCGTTGGCCAAGGGTTAACCGTAACAGTCTGAAATTAAGCATAGAAAGGGGCATTGCGCAGCGCGTGGTGCCCTTTTTTGCCTACCGGAAAACCGACCCGAGACTCACCCTCCCGCATGGCCCTGGGAGCGCCGCAGAAGGCGCAGGAGAGGCATCGCACACGCGGTGGCTAGGGTGGTGGCCTGGAGGGTCGAAATCGCACCAAATCGCAAATTTGGCGCAGCGTTTGCGTTAACGCTGTCGAGGCGCTTTTTCGGGGCTGCGCGGCCCGCGCGACCTGCGCGACAGACCAAAGCCGCGGCGCGGACATTGATGTGAATTTCCTCTTCCGCGAGCATAAATCATATTTCAGCAACCTGAAGTTAGGTTTTTAGTCCCTTAATCATCTCGCAGCCGTTCAGCGAGGCCACACATGCACGACATCCCGGCAGACCTCGACGCCTCCGAGCGGCGGCTCTGGCAGTCCATCCCGGCTGACATCCACCGCGCCCTGACGCCTGCCCAGATGTTGGCTCTGCTGGCCGCCGTAAAACCGGTGCCCGTCCGTCACGCACTCGCGCTCCGCGCCAGCTTCCGCGGGCTGGAGAAACGTTACTACACCGCCTTTTTCTTCGGCGAAGATGGCCGCAACATCGAACGCCTGCGCGCCGAGGGACAGTTGGATGCCATCCCCGTTGGCGTCACCTTCTTCGTACTGATAGCGGCGCTCGCCGCCTATGGCTTGGTACCGCTGCTGTTCCTCGTCTACATGGTCAAGTCGATGCTCGGTCTCGACCTGATGGACGGGCCGTCACCGATTCACACCCTGATTTGCGGGTGAACGGTAGCGGCGTATAGAAGCACGCGAGTTGCCGCTCAATCACAAGGCCCACGCCATGTCCGCCGCCGATGATCGCCGCGAAATCCGTGACTTGCTGGAGAACTGGGTCGTCTGGCGCGACGCCGGCCACTGGGAGCGCTTCCGTACCGTCTGGCACCCCGACGGCGTGATGATGGCGACCTGGTTCCAGGGACCGTTCGACGACTTTATCCGCGTCTCGCAAGAAGGTTGGAACAAGGGCGTCAGCATCCTGCACTTCCTCGGCGGCATCTCCATCGACCTCGCCGGCACGCGCGCCATTTCTCAAACCAAGATGACAATCTCCCAGCGCGGCCTGATCGAAGGCCAAATGGCCGATATCGTCTGCACCGGGCGCTTCTACGATTTCCTCGAAAAGCGCGACGGCCGCTGGGGCCTCGTGCTGCGGCAACCCATCTACGAAAAAGACAGCGTCATGCCGGTCGATCCCGCGGCGCGCATCGTCCTCGATCAAATCCTTTTGGCCCGCTTCCCCGTCGGCTATCGCCATCTCGCCTACGTGCAGTCGCAGATCGGCTATACGGTGAAGCCCGACATGCCCGGTCTCAGAGGGCCTGAAGTCGACGCCCTCTATGCCCGCGGCGCCCGCTGGCTCGCCGGCGAAGCGCGTTGAACGCCGCATCCGGTGCTTATCGGGTCAACGGGCCCGGCAACGGTACCTTCGCCATCCCCTTCGAACGACGCTTGCAGGGCGGTCGCGCTGAAGTAGAATGACGCAAAGTCTGGAGAGTTCCAATTCGAGGGCACGGGCCGCTGACACGAGCCGCAGGAGATAGGCATGGCGGTACTTTTCCGGATACACCTGCTGGTGACAGCCGCATACCTCTTGCCCGCATCTGCGATGGCGCGCGATGCCGCCGACGCGGCCGCGAAATGGGGCATGATCGGCACTTGGGCACCTGATTGTACAAGCGGGCCAAGCCGATCGAACGTCTATCTGATCTATCAACGGCGGTCCGGCGGGCGATTGGTTCACAAGCGCGATTTCGGCGACGCGCGTGACGAGAACGACATAACCGAAACGACGCTCCTGCCGGACGGAAAGCTTGAATTGGTGTTCGATTTGAAAAGCCTGTCACCTCCCCAAAAGCGGCGCGCCGTTTTCGAGAAAGTGTCAGACGACGTTTATCGGGCGTTCGAGAACCAGGTCGTTGGCACGTCGGATTTCTCGGTCAAGGATGGCAAGTTGCTCAGCACCGGCGCCCCGATGCGCGTGGCTAACCGCTGCCGCTAAGGCGGCGCTCGATCACTATACACCGAGCCGTTCGCAGCACCGGTACCATAGTTCGATCACGCCTTCGTGATCGCGTCGCCATAGTTCGGTCTCATCCCCTCCCATGATGGCGCAATGACGCGGTGGGGTGCAGTACCGTCGTCTCCGGGAGCCTGTCGGCATCCCGGGCCCGGGTTGGCGATTGAGCGACCCGGCGAACCGCGAAGACAGCGGATCTGCAAGTTCCGCGAACCTAACATCGACCTTTGGCGGGCCTTGGCCTGCTCTGGGTTCCGCGCCCCTGTCGGCGCGATCACCGCCGCTCTGCGCCGGCCCGATCGCGTTGCTCATCGTCACCATGGACCGCCGTGGCGCGCATCTGAGAGTGCGCGATAAACCATCGCTTTCCGAACGCACGATCGCTGGAGAATCACCATGACCCACTCTCGTTCGACACAACGCCATCCCGCTTACAGCTTCGGCATCGAGGAGGAATACTACCTCGTCGACCGCACCACGCGCGCGCTGGCCAAGGACCCGCCACGCCGGCTGCTGGCAGGGCTGAAGACTGCCCTCGGCGCCAATTTCAGCGAAGAATACATGCGCTCGCAGATCGAGATCAGCACGCCCGTCTGCACTTCGGCTGCCCAAGCGCGCACAACCCTTGTCGATATGCGCCGCACCATCGCCGACGCCTGCCGCCGCCATGGGCTGGCCCCCATCGCCGCCGCCACGCATCCGTTCACGCTGTGGCGCCAGCAGCGCCATCGCGACGTCGCGCGCTACAACGCCATCGCCGACGACTTCCAGGCGCTTGGCCGTCGCATGCTGATCTGCGGCCTTCACGTCCACATCGGCATCCCCGACCCGGATCGGCGGATCGCGCTGATGAACGATCTTAGGCCCTATCTACCGTTGTTTCTGGCGCTATCGGGATCATCGCCCTTCTGGGGCGGAGAGAACACCGGGCTCAAATCCTACCGCACCGCCATCAACGATTCGACGCCGCGTAAAGGCATTCCGGAACCCTTCGCGTCCTGGGCCGATTTCGAGCGCACCACCGCCACACTCATCGATGCCGGCGTGATCGAGGACGCCACCAAGATCTGGTGGGACGTGCGGCCCTCCGTGCGCTATCCAACGCTTGAGGTGCGCATCATGGACGTCTGCCCGTCGGTGGACGACGCGATCGCGCTGGCGTCGCTACTGCGCTGTCTCTGCCGCTTCCTCGACCGCACGCGGACCACGCGTCGAGCAATGCCGGTGCCGAGCGTACTCGTCGATGAGAACCGCTGGCGGGCACAGCGCTACGGCCTCTCGGCCGGCCAGATTGATACCGAGAACGGCGGCCTCATTCCCGTGTCCGATCTTGTCGCGAGTGTGCTTGATCGGGTCGCCGACGACGCGGTCCACCTCGGCTGCGTCGACGACGTGGACCACGTCCGCACCATCGTTGCGCGCGGCACCAGTGCCGACCAGCAGCTCGCCCGCTTTGCAGCACTCCGCTTAACCGGCCGCCCGCGCAAGCTGGCCCTCGCCGGCGTCGTCGACGCGCTGATCGAGACAACCGCGTCACGCGATGACGCGGCGGCGCCGGCCGAGCGTGCATCGTCGCTGAATGCGCTCGCACCGTAGGACGCGCCCGGCACCGGAAAGGGAGATGAGGGCTCTGCCCTCATACTCCCGCAAAAGGGCTCTGCTTTCGGTCGCGCGATTGATCGGAAAACCGCCACACACTTTTCCGATCGCGCCGCGGCCCTGTTGAAATCCGTTTGGGACGGGCGTGGCCGCACGGTGCAAAAGGCGCGGGTCCAGGGACGCGTCCCTGGTCGGGGATCGTCAAGGGGCGAATGCCCCTTACATCGGCCGACAGGCCGAACAGGTGCCACCGCGCCACGTGCCAGGGAACCACAATTTGCACGTTGCAACCGAATCACCGCATCGAGCAGTTTCTTTTCATCGATCGCGAGGCGGCATGGCAGTTTTCCTGGCAGTTGCGAACCGCAAAGGCGGCGTTGGCAAATCCACGATCTCCGTGGCGTTGGCGCAGGCCTTCGCCGCCTGGGGCGGCAAGCGCGTGCTGATGATCGACCTCGACAGCCAGTGCAACGCCTCATTGATCCTGATCGGTGGCCAGGGCTGGCGCGCCGCGCGCGACGCCGACAAGACCATCGCGGACTTTTTTTACGACCTGTTCGACGGCATCCCCGCTCAACCCCGTGACTACCTGATCCCCAACGTCGGCGACGTGAGCGATGCTGGCGGCAAGCCGTTGCGGCTCAATCTGTTGCCCGGCTCGCTGCTGCTGGAGGATATCCAGGGCGAGCTGTTCGTCCGCCAGGCGCGCGAAAGCACCAACCCTGACGTGGTGGCCAGCCGCGTCCGCGGTCGCATCGAAAACCTGCTGCGCCGCTACGGCGCGAGCTACGATCTCGTCATCCTCGATTGCCCACCGGGCTTATCATTGGCTGCGTTAGCCGCGCTCAAGACGGCCGATCGCGTGCTGGTTCCCTTCAAGCCCGACTATGTGTCGCAACTCGCCGTCGATCGCATCGCCCTGCTGATCGAGGACAAGGGCACCCTCGACGCGCTCGCCGCCGTTCCCTTCGAGCAGCGCCGCTACATCTGCGTTGCCAACGGCGTGCGCAACTCCGGCAAGGATCGCAACCTCATCGAGGAAATCGGCCTCTTCCATCCCATGCTCGACACGCAACTGCCGCAGAAAGAGTCGATCGCCAACGCCTTCGATTGGGCCCCTGGCCTGAAGTCGATCGAGGCAAAATACGGCGACGGTATCGCCGAGATCAAACGCCTGTACGCAGAGATCGCGCCGCTGGTTGATGCGGCTCTAAAGCCCGCAGCCAAGGCCGCCAACCAATAACGATTCCGCAACCAATCCCCGGGAGGCGATATGGCACGCACGACCAAGCAGCTCTCGGGCGGTGGCAAGGACAAGCTCCTCCGCGCGCTCGTCGCGACCGAAGCGCATATCTCCGCGGACGCCGCAGCCCGCCTCGGCGATACCTTGTGCAGTGCCATCGCCGACGTGCGTGTCCGCCGCGAGGCCTGGGAGCCGGTGCGGAACACTACGGCACCGGCAAATGGCAACAGTACGTCGCCACCGCCGCTTGTGCCTGTCGACGTCGCAGCACCGGCGCCCGCCGCCGCCCCGTTCGATCCGTTCGCCTTCAGCGCGCTCGCGGTGTTAACAAAAAAGGGCTTTGCCGAACTCTCCGCCCGCCTCGCAACGATCTCCTCGGCAACCGATCTGCACACTCTCGCCACCGCGCAGCATCTGACGGTCGAAGCCTCGTTGACCGAACTCGCCGCCCTGCGCGCGGCCATCGTCAAGGCGACCGAGCAGCGCCTCGCCGAGCGCCGCGCCGCCGCGAGTTGAACGACCACCCGTGTCCTGTAGGTTGGGTCAAGCGTTTCAGCGCGACCCACCCCCACACGCACCGGGCTTGCATGTTGGGTCGCGCGAAGGCTTGACCCAACATGCAATGATCGGCCCAACGCCAAACGACCACGCATTCACTTCCACAAGACCGCCGCCGCGCTCATGGCAATCCCGGCGATGATCCCGACCAGACCGGCCATGCGGACAGCCTTGGCCATGAAATGCCGCGCCACCGTGCCGCCGACCATTTTCGCGCGCGCGGTATTGCTGCCGGCCGCGGCGATCTTATCCACGTGGCCCTTCAGATGATCGGGAACGCCGGGCAGCAGGCCACTGCGTGCCGTCGCGATCGCCGAACTCACGGCAGCACCCCGGATATCGATGCTGTTGCGCTGAGCCCACCGCCATAGCAGGCCGCCCAGCAGCAGCACCGCCAAACCGGCTCCGAGCAGCCAGGGACTGTGAACCGTCATCGATCCGCCTCCAAACGATTGCCACGCACAACCGTGCCCTGTCGCATCCCCTTCAGCAAGCTGAGACTGTAGTTGGGCAAGATTGCAGCAAGCTGTGTCCTCACGCGGCGGTGCGCCTCGCCATCGCCCGCACGACCGTGTTAGCGACAGGATATGAAAACCACAGCGATTCGTATCATCGGCATCGATCCTGGCCTCCGCCGCACCGGTTGGGGTGTCATCGAATCCGACGGCGTCCGCCTCTCCTATGTGGCCAGCGGCGCGATCACCTCGGACGCCGACGATATGCTGGCGGTTCGCCTCGCCGATCTCTTCCGCGGCCTCGGCGCAGTGCTCGCCGAGTATGCGCCGCAGGAAGCCGCCGTCGAAGAAACCTTCGTCAACGAGAACGCCAAGGCCACCCTCAAGCTCGGCCAGGCCCGCGGCATCGCCATGCTGGCGCCGGCCATGAAGTCGATCCGCGTCGCCGAATACACACCAAATCTCATCAAGAAGACCGTCGTCGGCGCCGGCCATGCCGAGAAAAAGCAAGTGCAGATGATGGTGCAGATGCTGTTGCCCAAGGCACGCTTCGGGACCGCCGACGAAGCTGACGCGCTTGCCATCGCCATCTGTCACGCCAATCATCGCTCGAGCCCGCACGCGCTTGCCCTCGCCCAGCGCGTCGCACTGGCCGAAGCGCGCTGACATCGAGCGCACTGGAGACCGCAGACCATGATCGGCAAGTTGCGCGGCAAGGTGGATGCGGTGGGCGAAAGCCATCTCATTCTGGACGTGGGCGGTGTCGGCTACGAGGTGCTCGCCTCGGCGCGCACGCTGCGCAATCTCAAGGCCGGCGACGAGGCGTCCCTCACCATCGACACGCACGTGCGCGAGGACAGCATCAAGTTGTATGGCTTCACCAGCGAGGTGGAACGCACCTGGTTCCGCACGCTCCAGACCATTCAGGGCGTTGGCGCCAAAGTCGCCCTCGCAGTGCTCGGCACGCTGTCACCGCAAGATCTCGCTAACGCCATCGCGCTAGCCGACTGGCAGGCCGTCGAACAGACGCCGGGCGTCGGCAAGAAACTCGCGCTCCGCGTCGTCGCCGAACTGAAAGACAAGGCACCGGGCCTCGCAGTCGGCAGCCTCCCCATGCCCGCCGGTACAGCGCTGGCGTCCGACACCACGTCCACCGTCGGCAACGCGCCCGCTGAGGCGATCTCGGCGCTTACCAACCTCGGCTATCAGCCCCATCAAGCGAGCCAGGCCGTCGCCGTCGCCATGAAAGACCTCGGCGATGGTGCCGAGTTAGCCAAACTGATCCGCCGCGGTTTGCGCGAACTCGCGCGATAAGCCGCGCCTCACTTCTGCAGCGCAGGCGGCGTCACCTGCATCGGCGGCAGCCCCGACCCTTGCGGCTTCATCATCTCGAGGAAGCGCTTCTCTGTCTCCTCCGCGCTCAATTGCGGCGCAACGCTGGCCACCGGCTTGTCCAGCAGATGCGTCAGCGCCGGATTTGCCAGCACGAGCGCCAACACCAGCACTTGGGCTGCGAGAAATGGCGCCAGCGCCGCAATCGTCGCGCCAAGCGTCGCCCCTGTCCGCAGATTGGCGCGCGCCAGCACCAGCGCCGCGCCGAACGGCGGCAACAGAAAGCTCGTCTGCAACACCAGCAGGATCAGCACACCAACCCAAACCGCGTCCGGCGCCCGCATCAACAGCGGCGGCGCCAGCACTGGCACCACCACGAAGATGATCTCGAACGCATCCAGCGCCAGCGCAGAAAGCGCGATGGCCGCAAGCCCCACGGCAATCACCGTGGCCGGACCACCGGGCAACCCCGTGATCGCCGCCTCGACCAGCTTGTCGGTACCGAGCAACCGCAGCACCAGCGTGAACGTCGTTGCCGCCAGCAGGGGCGCGAACAGCACGCCGGTGCCCACCAGCGTCTCCGACAGCACACGACCGAGTTCGCCACCGCTGAGCCGGCCGCGGATCGCCGCCCACACGAACAGTGCCACCACCCCCGCCGCCGCCGCCTCCACCGCGTAGAACGCGCCCGCAGCGACCCCGCCGAGCAGGCCGCCGATGGCCGCACACGCCGCCGCCGCCGTGATCCAATCACGCCCCGTTGGCCGCGGCACGACGCCCGACGTTCGCGCAGACCGCCGCCCCAACAGTGCCGCCACGCCGATTGCCAGCACCACGAACAACGCCGCCGCCGGCAACGCACCCCGCATCAAGTCCTGCGTGTTGACGATGCGGTCGCGGGCGCCGGTCGCATTCGACGCGATCGTGTGCGCGGTGAGCAGCGCGTCGCCGAGCAGGATCAGCACCAGCGAGGGCGGCACCACCACGCCGAGTGTCCCCGCAACCGCGATCATCGCCTCGCGCAGCGCGCCACTCACACCAGCATCCGCCAGCCGCGGGCCGACCGTGCGCGTCATGGCCAGCACGCTGGCGCCGACCGAACCGTTCATGGGGCCCAGCAACGCACCCAAACCGATCCCGGCCACCAGCGGCGCGCGCGGGCCACCACCCGCGAGTGCTGCGAAACTCCGGAAGATAGCTTCCGCCAGGCCGAGCCGGTCGAGCAGCGCGCCCATCAGCAGATAGAGCGGCAGCGCCTGCAGCAGATCGCTTTCCAGCAGATTGATCAGCCGCCCCGGCAAAGCGCCGAGCAGATCGAGCGTGACCACACCACTCACCAGTCCGGCCAGCGCTCCAACCATCGCCGCCAGGAGCAGCGCCAGATAGGCGGGAATGCCCGTCGCCAACACCGTGACCGCCACCAGCCCCAGCAGCACCAAACCGAATGCAGCAACGCTCATGACCCGGTGTCCGATCGCGCCCGCTTGAGATCCACGACCGCCTGCGTCAGCACCAGCAGCATCAGCAGCGCCAGCGCCGCCTTCAACACGAAATAAGCGGGGTTGCCGGTATCTGGAAATCGCTCCAGCCCCGCCACGGAGGCAGCGATCGGTCGCGCCCCCGCGTAAAGAACGAACAGCGCCCACGGCACCAGCGCAAACAGCGTTGCCAACGCCGTCAACCGCCTTCGCGTCTTGGCCCGCAACCTCTGCGCAAAAGCATCGCTCGCCAGATGCGCGTTGGCCCGCGTTGCCGCCACCACGCTCGCCGCCACGAACAGCGCGAACAGCCACTGTCCGATATCGTTGGCCTCCCGCGACCAGGCCCTGATAACCTCGCGCAACGGCCATTGCAGGAACAGCAGCGCCGCCACCGGCAACGCCAGCCAGCGCATCGCCGCCAACAGCCCTGCGACGCCCCGATCACACAATCGTTCCATGCCGATGCCCCTGCTTCAGCCCCCGGCTACCGTGCCCGCTCGATCGTCACCCGGCTGACGACCTGCCCCGTTGCCAGGTCCAAAATCGTGATTGCCGCGCCGCCGCCGGCCATGCTGTGGCTGACGGCGACCCGCGTCCCCGACAGGCTCACTTGGCTGATCTCGGCGCCCGCCGGCAGCGCCAGCCGCACGTCGCCCAACAGCGCCGGCGCCACCGCGGATGCCTGCGCCACTGCCGTCCCTTGCGTTCCCGAGCCCCGCACGAGATAGATGACCCGCCCGATCAATAGTACGACGCCAGCGATCAGGATCGCCGTCATGCCGACGATAGCGCGGCGCAGCAGACGAACCTGTCGGTCGGAGAGTAGAGCGCCCGCTTGCGGATCAGGCGTTCCTTGAGAGGGGATGGTCATGCTGGTTTGCAACACTCAGTTTTTCGAAACTCGGACACCATGACGACCTTTCCGGACGACAAGCACGTCACCGTTGAAGACGCCGACGCCGGCCGGCGCCTGGACGTGGTGCTGGCGCGCGCCTTGCCGGACGTTTCGCGCGCCCGCCTGCAGGCGCTCATCCGGGCCGGCGCGGTCATGCGGCCTGATGGCTTAACGATAGAGGGGCCAAACAGCAGGGTCAAACCCGGCGAGCACTATCTGATCCGTGTACCTGAGGCCGTGGCGCCCGTTCCCGTCGGCGAGGCCATCGCGCTGAGCATCGTGCACGAGGACCGCGCCGTCATCGTCATCGACAAGCCGGCCGGCCTGGTGGTCCACCCAGCCGCCGGCCACGCCACCGGCACCTTGGTCAACGCGCTGATCGCCCACTGCGGCGACAGCCTGTCCGGCATCGGCGGCGTCCGGCGGCCCGGCATCGTCCACCGGCTCGACAAGGACACCAGCGGGTTGATGGTGATCGCCAAGACGGATGCCGCCCATCAGAGTCTCAGCGCGCAATTCGCCGCGCACGGCGCCGACGGCCGCCTCGAGCGCGGCTACGCGGCATTGGTCTGGGGCATTCCAACCCCCCCGGCCGGCCGCGTCGAGACGTTCCTTGGGCGCAAAGCCAACGACCGGACGCGCATGGCCGTCGTCCGCCAAGACCACGGCCGCCACGCAGCGACCCGCTATCATGTGGCCGAAACCTATCCAGCCAGCCATCCCGAACGCAGTCCGGCCCCGACCGCGCTGGTTCGCTGCACCTTGGAAACCGGCCGTACCCATCAGGTGCGCGTCCACCTCGCCCATCTCGGCCATCCCCTGCTCGGCGACGCCACGTATGCGACTGGCTATAAGACCCGCATCCCCAAGCTCGGCGCAACAGCTCAGTCCGCGTTGAAGGCTCTCGCGCGTCAGGCCCTGCATGCTGAACTGCTGGTCTTCGAGCATCCCACCAGCGCCAAGAGCCTCCGGTTCATCTCGGCCCTGCCGCCCGACATTGCCGACTTGCGAGCGGCGTTGGAGCGCGGCGACTGAGTCCGCTGGCCCTTTCCATGTCTTTAGGGAGAGGCAATTTTGCAACAATCGCATATAATCGACCATCGGCCCTTGGCTGTCATCGCAACGCCATCCATGTCTGTGACGCGGTTCTGTGCTGATGGGTCGCAAGCCCATCACTCCCGAGATCGCCTGCCAATCCACGGAGTTGCCCATGCCCCGTCGCATTATGCACCGAGCAAGCGTGGCCGCGACGGCCACCGCTTTGATTACGCTTTCGTCCCTTTCACTCGGCTACGCCGAGGCGGCTGGCGCCTTTGCCAATTTCACCGGCTCCTGGTCCGGCGGCGGCAAGATGCATCTTGAAGGCGGTCGCACCGAGCAGCTCCGCTGCAAGGCCTACTACAGCGACAAGAGCGGCGGCACGGCTCTTGGTATCTCGCTCCGCTGCGCCAGCAGCGCCAGCAAGGTGGAGCTGCGCGCCAACCTCGTGGCCAGCGGCACGCATGTCACCGGTGATTGGGAGGAACGGCAGTTCAATGTCGCCGGACGCGCCAACGGCTCCGCCAGCGGCAACCACATCTCACTCGCCATCAACGGCGGCGGGCTCACAGGCTCGATGTCGGTGACGACCAACGGCAAGACTCAGACGGTCTCTGTGTCTGCCGAGAACGTCGCCCTGAAGGGCCTGCAGATCGCCCTCGCGCGGGACTGACGAGGCGCACCAAAAAAAACGCCGGACGCCTGGGGAGGGCGTCCGGCGCACGTTCATGCGCCGCCCGATTCGGGGCGGGCAGCGCACGAAAATCAAACCAGCAGCATGCCCGCCTTGAGCAGGTCGGCGGCGGTGGTGTTGTGCACACCTTCGAGCACCGCGACGTCGACAAAGCTGCCACCGACCTTGGCCCACAAGTGTGATCCCTCGGCCGAGTCGACGAGCTTGACGTTCCCGGCATTGGCCGCCTGGCTACCCTGGAAGAGCGCGTGCAGATCAAGCACGTCGTGGCCGTTGCCGAAGTCCTTGATGGTGTCGATGCCGGTGCCGACATCCTTCTTGCCCCACACGAACGTATCGTCGCCGGCGCCACCGAACAGCGTGTCGGCGCCCTTGCCGCCGCGGAGGATATCGTTGCCGGCCCCGCCGTCGAGAGCATTGTTGCCCTTGTCGCCGATCAGCACGTCGTTAAAGGCACTGCCGCGGACTGCTTCGACGCCTGAGATGGTGTCGCTGCCGAAGCCGGTCGCAGTGTGCGCATTGAGATTGACGTGCACGCCGTTGGTGGCGTTGGCGAAGTCGATCGTGTCGTAACCAGCCCCGCCCACCACCGTGTCGTTGCCGCCGCCGGCAAAGATATAATCGTTACCCGCGCCGCCATTGACATGGTTGGTGCCCGTGCCGCCGTTGAGCACGTCGTCGCCCGTGCCGCCGAACAGCGTGTCGTTGCCGGCGCCGCCGTTGATATGATCGCGACCCGACAGGCCGATCAGCGTGTCATCGCCTGCGTTGCCGTTGATGGCGTCGTTATAGTCGTGCGCGCCGTGGCCGCCCTGGGTCGCATGCGCCATCATCGTTGCATTGGCCGTGCCGATGTCGATGGTGAAGTTGGCGTCGTGGAAGTTCTGGTCGCCGCCGTTCAGCAAATCTTCGAACGCGACATGCATCTGCCCGGTGACGGGGTCCGTTGTCACCTTTGCGTGCTGGAAGCCATCGACGTTGTCGTTCGTGTTGGTGGTGAACAGGTTCGTCCAGTATTCGGTATGCACGTTCGACCACTGGTCGTTGGACGAGTGGAACGCCAACTGCATCGGCTGGCCCGAGTTCACGTTGGCCGGCGCGCCGTCGGAGGTGTTGACGAGATGGAACGAACCGCCGTCCTTCATCATGCCCGCGATATCGGATTGACCGGCAGCGTTAGGCGCCACGAAGAAGCCGATGTGCTGGCCCGCTTTCAGCGCCATATCGAATGCAGACGGCCCACCCGCCACACCGCCGGCCGAAACGTTGCTGAACAGCAGCTGCGTCGAGGTGATTTTTCCCGTATCGTCGTAGGTATACATGCCAACGGTGTTGTGATAGCCGGCGCCAGAGCCGTCAAAGTGCACGTGCGCGGTCACGCTTTGGTGGATTGTCATCTTGTCGAGCGCGACCGACTGCGAGCGATTGCCCGCGTCGCCGATCAGCGTGTCGTTGCCGTTTGTGCCTTGAAATACTGCCATTTCACTCCGCACGTCCCGTGCGGCTCCCTGATCTGTCTTCGGTCTCGTTGCTGACGCCTGCTGGTGCCGGCGCTCCGTGCTCAGTCATACCTATGAAGTATCGAGGAAGTGCCCTATGCGGGTCGCTGCATTTGCAGCAATTGCCGGGCACTTCCTTAACGTTTGCGCGCCTTACCAGGCGATGCCCTGGTAGCCGGCGTTGTCGACCGGCAGCACCTTGTAGAGACGTGCCAAGTCGATCACCGGCTGGCCCGGACGACGGGCCTCGATCGCGCGGCGGAACTCGTCGGTGGCGTGACTGACGACGATGACATCAGCATTCGCGCAGAGCGTATCGGCGTCGGCGAGGCACATGCTTTCCATGCCGTCCATCACCCGCGCCTGGCTCGGGCAGGCGTGACGCACGTAGGCGATCTGGCCCAACAGGTTGTCGTTGAAGCGGAGGTTGGGATCGTAAACCTTGAGGCTCGCACCCTTGGCTTCCAGCATCGCCATCAATTCCAATGTGGGGCTTTCACGCAGATCGTCGGTGCCTGGCTTGAAAGTGACGCCGAGGAAACCGATGCGCTGTGCGCCGCGATCATCCATCAGCGCTTCGACGAGACGCGCGGCTTCGGCGATGTGGCGCTGATTGGTAACGCCGAGCGATTGGATCAGCGGCAGATCGCAATCCTGCGCTTCGGCCAGATGAGCCACAGCGCGTACTTCCTTCGGCAGGCAAGAGCCGCCGAACGCGAAGCCGGGCTTGAGGTAATAAGGCGACAGGTTGAGCTTGGTATCGGTGACGAAGATGTTCATCACTTCGTGGCTGTCGATGTCGAGCGACTTGCAGAGACGGCCGATCTCGTTCCCGAACGCCACTTTCGTCGCGTGCCAGACGTTATCGACGTACTTGACCATTTCCGCGCCGGCGATCGAACAGAACTGGATGTTCTTGTCGACGGCCCCATAGATGCGCGACACGATCTCTTCGGTGCGCTTGTCCGAGGCGCCAACGACCGTTTTCGGTGGCGCGTAGAAATCGGCGACGGCGACGCCTTCGCGCAGGAATTCCGGATTGAACGCGATGCCGAAATCGAGGCCGAGCTTTTTGCCCGAGGCCGCAGCCACTTCGACGGCGACGCAATCGAGCGTGGTGCCGGGCGGTACCGAGCAACACAGCACGACGACGTGGAAGCCCTCTTTCATGGCCAGCGCCTGGCCTATGGCGCGGCTGGCCTGGCGCACGTAGGTGAGATCGCAGCTACCGTCCGGCGCGGTCGGCGTGCCGACCGAGAGGAACGTCACGTCGGTGCCGAGCACGGCGGCAACCAGGTTCTGCGTCGCATCGATGCGACCGAGACGGACTCCTTCGGCGAGCAGCTCGCCCAAGCGCTCTTCGACGATCGGCGAACGCCCTTCCTTAACGGCACGCACCTTCTCGAGGCTCACATCGACGCCGGTCATGGAAAAGCCGAGATGGGCGAGGCATGCGCACGAAACGGCACCGACGTATCCAAGGCCGATCACCGAGATCGACGGCTTGGCTGCATCTGCGGTGGTGTTGATTGTCTGCTGGATGGACTGGCCGGCGTTGGCGCCGAATTGCTGATGCACGAGATTCATTTCACTAAAACTCCCGAAATCCCCGTGGCCGCGCATGTGGCGACCGTTTGACACGTTCGAGACCGGGCCTGCACCCCTGGCGCGTCCCTTTGCGGGATCTCGCCGTTGCCGCGCTTGCCTTCCGAAGTCGGCCGCGCGGCATGTCGCTCGAACAAGGACACCATCTCAGGAAAAGCTCTGCGATCGCTGAAGCGAACCGATCAAATTGCTCCTATCTCGCTTTTTCCAAAAGTGATGTTGGATCGAGTCCTTCGTGCGAGCGTTCCAAAAGCC
This sequence comes from Hyphomicrobiaceae bacterium, assembly GCA_025359005.1. Classification (GTDB taxonomy): domain Bacteria; phylum Pseudomonadota; class Alphaproteobacteria; order Rhizobiales; family Hyphomicrobiaceae; genus JABFRJ01. The sequence continues at coordinate 17,542 of JANYHP010000425.1, forward strand.
TTGTTTTCCCGGCAGCCTGAGCGCTCTTTGAACGCGAGGTCTATCCAGGGTCCACCCGGGCAAAAATTGGAAACAAATGCCGAAATCAGCGGCCTTGTTTCGACTGGGGAGGATCAGCGATACTTGGTCAGCGCGAATGCGCGCGGCCAAAATTCCGGAAGAACAAAAAGGGCGGAGAGCGCCGTACCGCGGGTCGCTTCAAAGCGGCACAGCCGCTTGCAAACCTTACACCACGTCATCAGGTAACGGTGGAATTGAAACGCCGGCGCCGCGCACGCGTCAGAAGCCGAACACCGACACGACGAACCCGATGCTTGGGATCGTCAGCATCTCGGAATAGTAGATCACGCCGAGGAACAAGCTGGCGAACGAGATCCACGTCAGCCACATCGCCATGAACGTCTGCGCCTTGGCGAGCAGTGTATCGCCGCCCTGTCCCGACGACTGGTTGCCGCGGTTGGCCCAGCGCTGCTTGGACAACCGCCACAGCATGTAGACCTTCACCTGCGCATTAAGCTTCTGGTTGACCGGCAAAATCCACACGTAGTTGAGATCGACGCGTTCCGAATAAGTGAACAACGCCAGCGACAGCAGCATGCGCGTGATCGCCAGATAGAGAATGTACTGGACGATATACATCGCCCCGTTGCGCATCGCTTCCGACACCGCCAGCATCGGGCTGAACAGCGTCGTCCACATGGCGAGACGCTGGTCGACGACGCACCACCAGATAAAGAACGGCATACGCGCCGGCCCGAGCTTGATGGCGCGCTGCCCGTTGCGCAGCATGTTGCCCGACCAGCGTCGTAGGTTTTCCTCCATACGCGTCCAGCCCGAGCCCTCGACCACCTCGATGGTCGTGCCCGACGCATCCGGCACATAGGTCATCTTCACGCCCTTCGACAGCAGCGCATACCACGTGCTCTTGTCGTCGCCCGACAGGAAGCGGAACGTGCCCCAGAGCCAGTGATTGAGGAAGTCGGCTTCCTGCAGACGAATGAAATCTTCGGTGACGATATGATCGGCGCGAAACACACTCATGCGGCCGGTCAAGGTCAGCACCCGGTCAGACAGCGCGTGGCTTTGCATGGCGATGCGCCTCTGGGCAAAGCGCATATTCAGCCACGATTGCATCCACCACGGCCCGTGCACGACCACGCCTTCGTCGGTCGTCAGCGCGTGCAACTCCGGATCGATCGCAAACAGCGGGAAGCAGCGCTTGAGACACCCCGGATGCAGCACGAAATCGCCGTCCATGAACACGACGAGATCATTTTTGCCGACGCCAGCACGCGACATGGCCCGCAGGATGAGCGCGATGGCCACGCGCTTGCCGGGCTGGTTCTGGCGGATGATCCGCAGCGTTACATCGAGATCCTTGGCAATGATCTTGAGATGGTTGGCGATTTTCAACTCGTCCGACAGTTCACTCGAACCGAGCCACAGCGTTGCCGGCACGCCAGCTTCACGGATTTGCTGACACAGCCCGCGCAATACCGACTCCGAGATCGCGCGATGCTCGCGAAACGTCGTCATCTGGACGTGGATGTGCTTGGGCCGCCAACCTGAGTTCCAGAGTGCTTCTGCTTGCGCGCGCTTTTTCGGATACGTGATAAGTCCGAACACCTTGGCGCGCAGGAAGTGGTTCATCCACCAGCCGTAACGCCAGATGCCGAGGATGCCGAGCACATACGTGACCTGGTTGAGCTCGACCGAATAGATCGGATTAGGGATCGTCATCAACATGCCGATGCAGCCGACGAAGAACAGCGTCAGCTTCAGCATCACCAGCGGCGACCACTTCTCCCAGAACGGCAACGGCTCCGGCGCCGAGATATCGCCGATGATGAAGGGCGCGCGGCCGTCGGCATGCATTGCGCTCGCTGGACGCACCTCATGGGCGGGCTTGGTCCGCAACCGCGAGACCGGACGCACGCCACGCGGCGCCGCCAAAGGAGTGGCAATCTGCTGCTCCCGCGGTCGGCTCGCGAGTGTCATAGCACCGTGCTCATCCGCTGCCGAATGATGTTGTAGAGCCCGAAGTTCGACCGCTGCGGGAACACAACGACCACGGGCAACCCCGACCGATAGCGCTCGGTATTGCCCACGCGTCGCAGATCCTGGAAGCCGATCACCACCTGCGCCGAGCGATCGACACTGCCGCGCCAGCGGTAGCCGGGGATCTGCGCGGTGTTCTGCTCTTGTACGAAGCCGGACGTGCGATCGATCTGCAGCACCTTGCCCTTCAGTGTTTCCGCGAGCGCCGGCACATACAGCAACACCTCGTCGCCGAGCCCCGTGCGCGCCACTTCGTCCTGATTAAGGAACGCCGTCACCTGCCGCTGTTCGCGTTGTTCAAATACCGCGATGACGTCGCCCCGTCGCACCGTTCCCTGGTCGACGCGCTTGATTTCGAGAATGGTGCCATCGAACGGCGCGCGCACGGCGAGCCGCTTCTTGTGGTTGAGCAACGCCTCGTATTTGGATTGCGTCAGCGCGATCTCGTTTTCGGCCAGCTTGACCTGTGCCTCGAGCTGGCTGAGGTCGCCCACCATCGTCTGGCCGGTATAGAACCATTTGCCATCGCCGTGGGCGGCGATGTCGACGCGCGACTTGAGTTCGATCTGCTTGCTTTCCACCGTCTTGCGCAGGCCGACCGCCAGCTTCTCGGCGTTCTCCAGCAATGTATCGGTGGTGAAGCCTTTGCGATGCAGGATGGCGAGCCGCGCGTACTGCTGCTCGGCGGCCTGCAACTGCGCCTCGACGCTTTCCAGATCGATCTTGGCCTGGTCGAGGTTCTTGCCCTCGACCGTGGTCAGGCTTTTCATGCGCTCGAGTTCGTCGGTCAGCCGCTTGCGATAGAATACCTGCTGCGCCCGACGTTCGTTGACGGCGATTTCAGCCAACTCGATATCGCGTTCGAGCTGATTGTCGGACACGTTGACGACGATCTCGCCGTTCTTGACCGCGTCACCCGGCTTGAACTTTTCCCACGCCACGCGGCCGTCGACCTGTGACGTGACTGTCTCGATCGGCGCGGTAATGACCGCCGTCTGCACTTCCATGCGGTAGAAATTCGAATATGCCAGCAACCCCGTGTAGCTGAAGATGGTCAGACCCAGCACGGCGTAAAAGCCGGTCATCGCCACGGCCTTGACCGGCCAGCGCTTGACCGGCAGTTGGGCCAGTCCAGCCTTCTTCTTCGGCTCGAGCGATGCCGGTGTCACCGGCACGTCGATGCGCTGGATGGTATCGGCCACCTCCGACATGGAGCCGCGCACCAACTCCTCGAGAAAGTGCGTCATCAATTCGGTTTCGCGCTCGCCGAGCTCGACGAAACGGCCCGCGAACATGCCCGTGTCCAGATTGTTCCGGACAACTTCGGCAACCGCCTCGAACGTGACGTCGAAGCCCTGGAACGGCAGCGTGCAGGTAAGTGGAATCTCGTCGCCAGGGGAGGGAATGTCGCCCGGAAAGTCCTCGACGCGGAAGCCGCCAAGGCTCCAATCGGCGCAGCGGACCTTGCTGCCGTCGAGCGCCACGAAAAACGGCGCACTGACACGGTGATGCCGCCGCTGGTCTGGCCGCTCCCGTCTGACAGTGACACCCATACTCGCAACTCACTCGTGACGCATACGCACTTCCCCCGCACACAATGCGGCGCAGGGGCAATGCTTGGTATGTCACGTTGAGGTTAACAACCGCTGGACGCGGCGACTGCGATCGCCGGCACAACAACCGGCAAGTGCAACTAAAGCGGGAATATCTTGCCCGGATTGAGAATGTCGTCGGGATCGAGCGCGGCCTTGATCGACCGCATGACAGCAATGGCCGGGCCGTGCTCTGCGGCCATATACCCAGCCTTGCCCTGCCCGATGCCGTGTTCGCCGGTACACGTCCCCTCCATGCGGATGGCACGCTCGGTAAGCCGCTTGACGAACGTCTTGACCGCGGCCACCTCCACCCCGTTGGCCGGATCGAAGGCAGGCGAGGTGTGGAAATTGCCGTCACCGACGTGGCCGACGATGGGGGCGACAATGCCCAGCTCCTTGATATCCTGCTCGGTTTCGAGCACGCATTCAGCCAGTCTTGAGATCGGCACACACACGTCGGTTGCAAAGACAACGCGGCCTGGCCAGGTGGATTTGACTGCCCAGTAAGCGTCGTGGCGCGCCTTCCACAGCCGGTTTCGGTCTTCCTCCCGCTCGGCCCAGTCAAAGCGGATGGCGCCTTCCGCTTCGGCGAGATCCTTAAACACCGCCACCTGGTCGCGCGCTGAGATGTCCGTCCCGTGGAATTCGAGGAACAGCGTCGGCGCCTCGTCGAGCCCGAGCTTGGAATGACCGTTCACGGCCTTGATCTGGACCGCATCGAGCAACTCCATGCGAGCGATGCCGAGGCCGAGTTGTATCGATTGGATGACCGCGTTGCAGGCGCCTTCGATCGTCTTGAAGGGGCAGACTGCCGCCATGATGCGCTCGGGGATGCCATAAACACGAACGGTGAGTTCCGTGAACACGCCGAGCGTGCCTTCCGAGCCCACCAGCAACCGCGTCAGGTCATAGCCGGCCGATGACTTTCGAGCCCGCTGCCCGGTCTTGATCGTCGAACCGTCAGCCAACACCGCTGTCACGTTCAACACGTTCTCGCGCATCGTGCCGTAGCGCACCGCGTTGGTGCCGGACGCCCGGGTCGCCGCCATGCCGCCGATGGTGGCCCACTCGGCGCCCGGATCGACGGGGAAGAACAAGCCGCGATCGCGCAGATAGTCGTTCAATTGCTTGCGCGAGACGCCCGGCTCCACCACGCAGTCGAGATCGCGTTCGTTGACGGCGACGATCTTGTTCATCCGCGAGAAATCGAGGCTGAGCCCGCCCTCCGCCGCATTGACGTGCCCTTCCAGGGACGTGCCCGCGCCGAACGGGATCACCGGCACCCGGTACTGTCGAGCAACCCGCACGATATCGACCACCTCCGACGCCAGCTCGACGAAGATGACCGCATCCGGCGGCTGGTTGGGGATCCAGGTCAAGGTATGGCCGTGCTGCTGGCGTATAGCCTCCCCGGTCTGCAGCCGGTCGCCAAAGCGCTGGCGCAGCACCCCGATAGCTGTAGCCGTGTCTCGCGCCCGTCGTGCGCCGCTGTTGTCGTTCATCCCAGTCCCCTCGTCCAGCCGTCGCCCAGTGATCGTTCCCCGATGTTAGGCCCAACACCCATCCATCACAATCATCCAAGGCAACCATTGCCAAAGGCCAAACCTGCGCAGCCGCCACGAGACCTCTGACAAAAAACAGAATTCTCCCCTTGACGGAGGCATTGATGCCACATCGACGGAAATCCTTTCCGATCCCGTCCGAAACTCGTCGCCTTTTGGCTATCGGTCGTCTAAGTTCCGCTCGTTTTCCATTCCCGGGGACAAACCATCTGTGAAGGAGTATCACATGATACGGAGGTTGTTTGTGGCGACCGCTGCCTTGCTGGCAGTCGGAGCTGCGACTGCTCAGGCTCAAGAGAATTGGGTCCTCTTGGGCTCCAAGAACGTTCTCCTGAGCGGCTCGAGCGATACGATTGATTTGAGCCAGGCCCGCGGCAAGTACAGCGCCCTGCGCGTGGTTGCTAAGCGCCGCGGCATCGAACTGAACAATATCGAAGTCGTTTATAACGAAGGCAACGGTCACAACGAAAAGCGGGCCATCAACCTGCTGGACGGTGAGCGCACCCGCCCGATCAATCCCAGCAACGAGGGCCGCTTCGTCGATGCCATCGGCTTCTGCTTCAAACCGCAGGGCTTGAGCGCCGTTGTTCCTGCCGTGATCGAAGTCTACGGCCGTCAGACCGAAGGCGACGCCCGCGCCACGCGGACAGCCGGACGCGGTATCAACAAGAGCGTTGCAGCCTGCCCCGGCGGCGCCGCAGCACCTGCTGCCGCTGGTACGGCCGCGCCTGTAACAGGCCCGATCGCAGCCACCCCAACTTCGTCGGCCGCAACCACCGCCAAGCCCGGCACGCCGAGCGAAACTGGTGAAGTGCTGTTCAGCACGCAGGCCGTCGGCTTCGCCGTCGACCGCGATGTCATCCGCGTCGGCGCCGAGATCGGCAAGTTCGACAAGGTGCGCCTCCGCGTCCTCGACAACGACATCTTCATCAAGAGCATGAAGGTTGTGTATTCCAACGGCGAGTCGCAGGAAATTGCCTACAACGCCGACGTCAAGCGTGACAGCCGGACCCGGTGGCTCGACCTAAAGGGCGACCGCTTCATCAAGGAAATCCAGCTGATCTATAATGCCAAGCCGAACGTACGCGGCCAGGCCTTCGTCGAGGTCTACGGCCAGTATGCCGAAGGCTGGCTCGGCCAGGCCGGGGAAGGCCGCAAGTACAACGCCGGCTTCGTGCTGCTCGGCGCCCAGACCGCTGGCTTCACCATCGACCGCAACGACGTGGTCAAGGTTGGCCGCAATGAAGGCGGCTTCAAGCGTCTTGAAGTGCGCGTGTTCGATCAGGCGATCACCCTGTTCGAAGTGCGCGTGCTCTACGGCAACGGTGAAGTCGACATCATCCCCGCCAACCGCACCAAGGTAGAAGCAGGCGGCCGTTTCGCCGTCGACCTGAAGGGCGGCACGCGCATCGTCCAGGAAATCCGTCCGACCTACCGGACGCGCATCTTCCAGCAGGGCAGCGTCGCCAAGGGCCGCGCCGTCGTGCAGTTCTGGGGCCAGCACTAAGCGCTGAACGCCTCGCATTGAAAATCGAACGGGCGCCGCAAGGCGCCCGTTTTTGCTGCCAAACCAAGTCGACGAAAGTGGTCCGTTGCCGAAAGACGTTATCGCATGCGGTACGTCACAAACGGGCGATCAACCACTTAACCAACCGAAACGATCGTCATCGTGCCCGTCGTGCCGATCGACGATGTGTACGGCCCCGTGAAACCAGCCGTGGGCGGTTCTGGAACGTTGCCCTGCATGGTCAGCGTGACGCTCTGGTCCCCTGAGATTTTGAGGACATTGCCCTCGCGCGTGTAGGTTCCCTTGCGACCGTCGTCGCTGACAACCGTGCCGGTTGCTCGATCGAATGTCGCGGTGGTGACTTTGCCGTCGCTGGTCGTGAACTTGACGACGAGTTTCATAAGTTGCCCTCCTGGACGCTACACCCGGCTCACCGTGAGTCACTCCTCGTGGCCGGTTGGTTAACATTGCACCGCGCGCAATAATCGGCAACAGCGATCAGGTGGCGGTACGGACGTCACGACCCCCGACGTCGCGACTAACGGAACGCTCAAAATTCAATCGCCCGCTTGACCTCGAAAATCTCCATCACCTTGGCGCCTTTGTGGGGACCATCGCAGACGAACTCCCACTTGCCCTGGCTGTAGGTGTCGCAGAGCTTGACGCCCTTCACCAGCACCCAATGGCCTTCCTTCCCTTTGTGGATGGCGAGAATGTAGTGCGACCAGGCATTGCGCGGCCGCTGCATCCACGTCCACAGCGACGGACGCTCCTTGCGCGCAACCTGCATGTAGTCGGCAATCTGCCGCATATTGAAACCGTAGTGCCGCAGCGCCGCCGCCACGTCGTCGGCAGTGGTGCCCTTGATCTCCGGCTGTGCACCGTCCGGCAGCGCCCGGAACGCCCGGATCTCGTTCTCGATCTTCGAAATCGGATAACCGGTGATCGCCGAAACGACATAGGGGCCGCAAAAGGCGGTCCGCCCCGTATCGTTGAAGGCATCGTTGCGCCCGGAGGCAATGGGCGGAATAGTGATGGGCAGCGGAGCGGACATCAGACAGCGCCGGGTCATAGGGGGGCAGGGACTGAAGTCTTCCACGGTGTGGTAAACAATGTCTTGATAGGTTGCAGTGGCGCCCACGATGCACGGCGCCGGTAGACGCGGGGAATTGACAGAATGGCTTTGGATCTGACGCGTCGCGGTTGGCTTGAAGGGGCTGCTGTGCTGGCCTTCGCCGGCAAGCCGGACGGCGCCCAAGCGCAATCGGCAGCGCAGCCCTTCCCCCAATGGGCCGAGACGTTCCGCCCCCGCGCCCGCGCCCGTGGCGTCTCGGATGCCACCTATAACCTGGTCATGGCCGCCATGAAGCCCGACACCTCGGTCTACGCGCGCGACAAGGCGCAGCCCGAGTTCCACGAGCAGGTCTGGCAATATATAAACCGCCGCGTTTCAGACTGGCGCATTACAACAGGCCGCGAACGCGCCAAAGAACACGCCCCCCTATTGGCCAGGATCGAACGCACCTACGGCGTCGATCGCTACACCATGCTTGGGCTGTGGGGCATGGAGTCGGCGTTCGGCGATGTCGTCACCAACCCCAAGCACATGCGACCCATCCTGCCGGCGCTCGCGGCCCTCGCCTGGGGCGAACCGCGCCGTCGCCCCTACTGGGAGCAGGAATTGCTCAACGCACTGGTCATCGTCGAGCGCGGCTGGGCCAAGCCCGCGGAGATGATCGGTTCGTGGGCCGGCGCCATGGGGCATACGCAGTGGATGCCGGAAGTGTGGCTCAGCATGGGCGTCGATTTCGACGGCGATGGGCGGGTCTCACCCTTCGGCCCGCCCGATGATGCGCTGGCCGGCACCGCGCAATACATCGCCAAGCGCGGTCACTACCGGCGCGGCGAGGGCTGGGGGTACGAAGTCGTCCTGCCTGCCGGCATGAATGCGAATTCCGCCGAGATGGCGCCCGTCACCGCTTGGGGCGAGCGCGGCGTGCGGCGTGCAGGGGGCCAATTGTTTCCGCGGCCGCAGGAGCGCGCGCGGCTCTGGCAACCGGTCGCTGGTGGCCCCGTGTTTCTGCTGACCAAGAATTTTGATGCCGTCCGCTCCTACAATCCCGCCAACACCTACGCCCTTGCCATCGTCCATCTGGGCGACCGAATCCGCGGCGATGGCCCGTTCGCACAATCCTTCCCTGGCGGCGAACGCATTCTGACATTGCCGGAAGTGCAGGAAATCCAGCAGCGCCTCACCGCGCGCGGCTTTGACACTGACGGCACCGACGGCCGCGTCGGCAACGACACGATGCGCGCCGTGCGCGCCTTCCAGACCAAGTCAGGCCTCGCCCCAGCCGACGGCTACCCAGGCCTCAAGGTACTCGCCAAATTGCGCGAGGCCAGCTGACGCGCCCCTCTGTTCTCTTGAACCCCATGGGTCCAGGGGCTCGCCTCTGGTTAGAAAGCTCGAGAGGCGAACAGGCTCTCGACTTGCACCCGGCACGGGTGAAGTCTTTGCTTCCCCCAGGGGGATCGTCGCAGCCGCCGCGGCCTGCTAAGACCGTCGTCAACAGACCGCCATCAGGCGGCGCACCCAGGGGGAAACCACCATGTCCATCACACGCCGGCACGCCATCGGTGGTATCACGACGCTTGCCGCAGCGACCACGCTGCCACGCCTCGCCGCCGCGCAGACAATGATGACGGCGACGCACACGTTCGGACCGGCCACGGCCATCTACGCACTCGGCTGGATCGGCGTAGCAAAGGGCTTCTTCAAACCTGAACATCTCGACTTGAAATTCGCCGCCTTCAACGCCGGCACGCAAGGACGGCAGGCCGTTGCCTCCGGCCAGGCGCAGTTCGGTCATGGCGACAGCAACCATCCGCTGCAACTGTCCACGCGCGGCAAGAAGTGCAAGATCCTGTTTGCGACACAGGCCATCGCGTCGATCTCCAATATCGTCGTGCGCCGCGATCTCTACGACGCCGGCATCACCACCATCGAGAAATTGGCCGACTACAAGCGCCCGGACGGCGCCAAGCCCATCATCGCCGCGACCGCCATCGGCTCTGGCACATGGATGTACGGCACCTATCTGTTCGAAGCAAAAAAGCTCGGCGACCGCATCCACTGGGTCGCCGGTGGCGGCGCCAACACCATGTACCCGAGCCTGCAGACCAAGCAGTTCGACGCCATCGTGGCGGTGCCGACCTGGGTCATCGAGGCGGAAACGCAAGGCTTCGGCAAAGCCATCTACGACACCTCCAAGCCCGGCGTCTTCGAGGCCACGTTCGGCGGCACGGTGCCGGTGCTCGTCGTCTACGCGCTTGAGGAAACCATCGAGACCGACCGGCCGCTGGTGCAAGCCTTCGTCAACGGCATGGTGGCGGCAATGAAGTGGGTCAAGGCCACGCCGATCGACGAGGTCTATGCGCTGGTCGCCGAAAAGTACTTCGCCGGCGTCGATCCCGTCGCGGTAAAGGCCGAACTCGGCTTCGACAAGAATACCTGGGCCTACGATGGCCGCATCGACAAGCCCATGTGGGAGCGCGGCGGTCGCGTCTGGTACCGCAAGGGCACCGACATCCCCGAAACCAAATACGAAGACATCGTCGACATGAGCTTTCTCGAAGCGGCGCTGGCCAAGTTCAAGTGAGGCGCGCGTGTCCGAAGTCTTGCCCATGACGGCCATGACGGCGACGGCGGCACCAGCCGACCGCATCACCGTACGCAATCTCGACAAGCGGTTCCGCGGCGCCTCCGGCGATGTTGTCGCCGTAGACAACGTTTCGTTCACGGTGCGCCAGGGCGAGTTTGTGGCGCTGCTCGGCCCGTCGGGCTGCGGCAAGAGCACGATCCTGAACATGGTCGCTGGCTTGCTCGAACGCTCGGGCGGCGGGGTGGCGATCGACGCCGATCCTGTTGTGCACGGCGCCATCAACCGCAAGGTGGGCTACGTGTTCCAGCGCGACACGGTCTTTCCCTGGCGCACGGTGGAAGCCAACATCGGCTATGGCCTCGAGATCGCCGGCGACAGCAAGACAGCGCGCGCGGCCAAGGTGCAGCGCGCGATCGAGACGGCAGGGCTCTCAGGCTTCGGCCGCAGCTTTCCGCGCACGTTGTCGGGCGGCATGCGGCAGCGCGTAGCCTTGATGCGCACGTTGATCCTGGAACCCGAAATCCTGCTGATGGACGAACCCTTCGGCGCCCTCGACACCCACACCAAGCTCGAAATGCACAAGACGCTGCTCGAAATCTGGGAGCGGGAGCGCCAGACCGTACTGTTCGTCACCCACGATCTCGGCGAAGCCCTGACCTTGGCCAGTCGCATCATCCTGCTGTCGGCCCGGCCCGGCCGCCTCAAGGAAGATTTCGAAGTGCCCTTCGCCCGGCCGCGCGATCCCGTTGCCTTGCGCGAGAGCGCCGAGTTCGGGCGCCTCTATTCCCACATCTGGCATTCGCTCGGCGAGGAATTCCGCCGCACCAAGGCGGACTGATCATGACGGCACGCAAGATGTCGATCTGGGCCTGGCGGCTGGTGGTGCTGGCGGTGTTGCTCGGTACCTGGGAATGGGGCTTCGACCTCGCCAAGCTGGTACTGCCGAAGGCGTGGGTGCCGAAGTTCCTCGACCCCTATTTCGTCTCCAAGCCAACGGCGATTTGGGCGAGCTTCCTCAGGCTCGGCTGCTTCACTGACCCGCTCGGTTTCAGCGCCTGCCTCGCGGCCAACGACAACAACCTGTGGGTCGCCATGCTGGTGACCTTGAAGAATATGTGGTGGGGCTTCCTGTGGGGCACCGGGCTCGGCATGCTGACGGGGCTGGTGCTTGGCCGTTCCGACTACCTCTCGGAGATCTTTGCGCCCTTCATTGTCGCGCTGAATTCCATCCCGCGCATCGCGCTGGTGCCGCTGATCATCCTCATGTTCGGCCTCGGTGATCTGTCAAAGATCGTGACGGCGGGGATTGTTGTCTACTTCGTCGTCTTCTTCAACACCTACGAAGGCACGCGCGCCGTCGACCGCGACCAGATCGCAGCCGCACGTCTGCTCGGTGCCAGCGAGTTCACAGTGCTGCGGACTGTCGTCGTCCCCTCGGCGCTGGCGTGGGTGTTTGCGTCGCTAACGCCGGCGGTATCGTTCGCGCTCATCGGCGTCATCGTCGGCGAGTTCATCGGCGCCGAGCGGGGGCTCGGCAAGCTGATCATCGAAGCTGAAGCGCGCGCCAACGCGTCGGAAATGATGGTGGCGATCTTCGTCATGATGATCGTCGGCATCCTGCTGGCCATCGTGGTGCGCCGCATCCAGGGTTACCTGCTGCGCTGGCAACCGCAGTTCGACAAGAGCTAACGCCGCCGCGGACATGCCCGCGGGACTGTGGCCGGCCCACGATTCCGTGCTAGTGTCGGGCGAAGCAGGCGCGGGGCCATTCGTTAGGCAACGCCGCCGCAGTGTGTGCACGCCAAGGACGGATAGCCGCAGCAATGACCGACGCGCCGAAAAACAGAGTTACCAAATCGGCGACATCGCCGCCCCGTACTTCGGCCACGGCGCGTGCGCCGCAGAACGCGGCCTTCGAGCAGGAAGTCGACGAGGAACTGCAGCGCGACAGGTTGCACGAGCTGTGGGAGCAGTATTCGGGCTATGTGCTAGCCGGTGCAATCGCCATCGTACTCGGCGTCGGCGGCTATAAATTAATGGAATCCAAGCGCTTGGCTCAGATGGAAGCCGAAGGTGCGCGCTATACCGTCGCGGTTAAGCAGTTGACCGACACCCCCGCCGACCCAACCCATCCCGCCCTCGACAGCATCGCCAAAGGCACCGGCGGCTTCGCAATGCTGGCTCAAATGCGCTTGGCCGGCGCCGAGGCTGTGGCCGGCAAGGCCGCCGAAGCGGCCGCCCGATACGATGCCGCCAGCCAGATGCGCGGCGCCGACGTGATGCTCGCCGATTTTGCCCGCCTGCAATCCGCCATGTTGCAGTTGGATACGGCACCATGGGCGGACCTGAAGGCCAAGCTGGCTCCTCTTGCTGTCGACGCCAACCCCTGGCGGCACGGCGCGCGCGAAGTGTTGGGCATGGCGGCGCTGAAGGCTGGCAACAGATCTGAAGCGCGGATGCAGTTCGAGAAGTTGATAAGCGACACCGCGGTCCCGGCGGGGATAGCTGAAAGGGCACGAATCGTGATGGGGTCACTCGCAGCCGCTGAACTGGCTGAAAAGGGCCCGCTGGCTCCGGCGCCGGTAGTAGCAACGACGCCTGCACCCGCGGTCGCGGTGCCTGCAAATGGCGCACCGGCCGAAAAAAAGAAATGACTGCAGTGAACCCTGCAGCTGTGATTACGCAACGAGACCTGCGGCGTGCCCCCCGCGCCGGCAACGAAGGCATCTGGATCGATCATGCGGAGCGAGCACAGACGTTTAGGGGATGAAAAGCACGGCCCGGCGCGTGGCAAGCGCCACAGCGTTGCGCGAGCGGCGCGGCAATCGCTGGCTGGCGTATTGATGCTGATGCCGGCGCTGCTGACGGGCTGCTCAGACAGCCTGCCGAGCTTGCCCAAGTTGACCGAACTCAACCCCTTTGCCGAAAAGCCCACCGTCCTGCCGGGCAAGCGCGTCGCCGTGATCAGCGATGCCAGCGCCGTCGGCGCCGATCTCGCCCCCGCCGACAGCCCCATCCAGGTCGGCGCCCTCGCCGGCAACGAGCAATGGACGCAACCAGGCGGCACCCCGAACAATTCTCCAGGTCACCTGGCCCTGGCCCCGACCATCAAGGTCGCGTGGACGGCGGACGCCGGCAACGGCTCCAGCAAATATGGCAAGATCAGCGCCAGCCCCATCGTCGTCGGTGGCAAAGTCTTCACGCTCGACGCCACCGGCGCCGTCACTGCCTTTTCCGTCAGTGGTGGCGGGCAGGTCTGGCGTGTTTCGCTGAAGCCCGAAGGCGAGAAGTCCGCTGAAAAGGGCTACGGCGGCGGCTTGGCGTCGGATGGCGGCAAGATCTTCGCGGCAACCGGCTTCGGCACCATCGTGGCGCTCGACCCGGGCACCGGCAAACAGCTCTGGGAGCGCAACATCGGCATTCCCGTCCGCACCTCGCCGACGGCGTCGTCCGGGCGCGTGCTGGCCGTCACCATCGACGGCGAAGTGGTGTGCCTGTCGGCCGACGACGGCAGTGAAAGCTGGCGTTATCGCGGCCTCGAGGAAAAGGCCAGCATCATCTCCAACGCCAGCCCCGCCATCGAAGGCAGCTTGGCCATCGTGCCCTTCACTTCCGGCGAAGTCGTAGGCCTCAACCTTGCGACTGGCACGCCCGTCTGGACCGAGAGCCTGGCCAAGACCCGATTGGCCTCGTCGCTCGCCTCCATGACCGACGCGGCACGCCCGGTGATCGACAACGGCACCGTGTTCGCCGTCGGCCATGCCGGCCGCATGATTGCCTCGTCGCTGCGCGGTGAGCGCATCTGGCAGATTTCCGTCCCCGGCACGCAGCAACCCGTCGTATCCGGCGACAGCGTCTTCGTCGTCGACACCAACGGTTTGCTGATGGCGCTGACCCGCCGTGACGGCAAGGTCCGCTGGTCGGGCAAATTGGCTGGCAACAGCATCTGGTCCGGTCCCGTTCTCGCCGGTGATAAGTTGTGGCTGACCTCAGCAGCAGGGCAGCTGGTCTCTGTCGAGCCTTCCACCGGCAAGATCGCCACCACCCTCGATCTGGGCCAGCCGGTCTACATCGCGCCCATCGTCGCCGGCAATCGCATGTTCGTGTTGACCGACAAAGCCAAGCTGATCGCCCTGAATTGACGGCAACCGTCGGCCCTGGATTGCTGCACACGAACGAGGCGGGGGGCGGCTCTGTTACGGACGATGCAAGCCCTTCGAGCCGCGCGCCAGCGGCCACGGCGGATATCCGTCTCCAGCGGTACTATTCCTCAGTCGCACCAAAATGCAGCCGCGCGGCCCAAAACGCTTCCGCTGAAGCCAAAGACCGTCCAAACTTGGATCGCATTGCGTATGGCGCCGCCGTGGGCCACCTGCATACCAACGGGGATCGTTTAAGGCGTGTGATTGCGGCATTGCATGAGGCAGTACGCGTCACGCCCGACCGCTGGAGAGGATACAAGACACCCGGCGGAACCACTTTCCAACGCGTTCTCAGTGCCGGCCCGACAGATACCGGCGGAAGTGCTAAGCACGAGACCAATTAAAATGAGTAAAGGTAGAGTGACACGTTGCCCCGTGCGACGGGCCGCGTTGTCAGTGGCGATGAATTCACGACAACTTGGCGAACCGACCTACAGAACCTGATACTCTCACTGATGTCAGCGCTCTGGAGAAATTACCCCCGGATCGTCGTCATCCGCGGGTCGCTTCCGCTATATCGGGCGGAACCACTATTCCATCCCGCGCTGCGCGTGCCCGATTGGCGAGCCGGCGTGTACCTGGCAGGCGCGCGCCCGGCTGGTTTTCTATTTCTCTGATCAGCGCCGCCATCCGGCCAGTGAATGTCGCGTGCCCAAACGCCGCTGGATCGATGGCGACTATCAATTGTCCTGTTTCCGGCGGAGGACCCTGGCCATCCAAAAATGACGATGCTTCGAACGCCAGGTTCGCGCCGGGGACTGAAGCCGCCAGAACCTCTACCATAAACGCCAGTGCGGTGCCTTTCGCGTCACCGAGCGGGATCATCGTACCCTGCAGTGCCTTTGCAGCATCGGTTGTCGGATGTCCGTTGACATCAAGCGCCCAACCTTCGGGTATGGCCTCCCCACGCTGCTTTGCGGTGACAATAGGTCCGCGAGCCACTTTGGAGAGTGCTAAGTCGACGACCGCCGGATCTCGTCCTTCTAAGGGTGCGGCGAATGCAATTGGATTAGTCCCGAACACAGCCTTTGACCCACCCCAAGGGGCCATCGCGCTCGGCGTGTTGGCGAAAAGCAATGCGACAAGGCCTTTTCTGGCCAGTGCTTCGCAAGGCAGCCCCGCCGAACCACAATGGTTAGAGCGTCGGATTGACGCCGTCGCTATCCCTTGTCGCAACGCGAGCGCTGGCAAGTCTGACACGGCAAGGTCGATCGCTGGATAGGCGAAACCACATTCAGCGTCGATCGCGAGCACGCCAGGGCGTGGTCGCGTTGCCGAAGGCACTGCCTGGCCATTGATCTTGCCGCTTTTTACCATCTGTATGTAAGTCGGGATCCGGGACAGACCATGGCCTTTGAGGCCATCAGCCTCGGCGGCCACCAATGCCAACGCAACTGAATGTGCGTTCGAAGCACTGCAGCCGTACCGCACGAATATGGCAGTGACCCACGCAACTGCGTCTACGAGTGAAAGGGTGCTCATGCCGCAAGCGCCTCGTTAAAGTGGAAAAGAAGCCCCGGGTCGAAAACGGCCGCCCGCCAACCGTAATATTGCTTTGAGGGGCACGCACGGTCCAGGCCGGTCAACGCGCGAACCATGTCCGGCAATATCTTGCCCCGACCCCAACAGCCTCACGCCCTCCGCCGTGTACCGCGTACCGCGCAGATGCCTGCCAGCCATCACGCTCCGTGATCGAGCCAACTCGCCCCCAGCCCCAAACCACCAGAAGCGCGCGCCTACTCCGCAAACAGCACCGTCACGTCTTCGTCGGCGGTGTGGTTCGTGGCGCTCACCGAACGCCCGCCTGTCACCGCGCCGGTGAGCCCCGCCCGGCAGGTAAAGGCTTTTTCCTTCTCCGCCGTCTCGATCGTCATCTGGTAGGTGGCCGCGCTGCCGCGCGCGTTGGCGCCAGCGTAGGCGACAAAATTCACCCATTTGATCGTCGGCGGCGCGCCCGCTGTTGCCCGCGCCGTCAACGCCTGCGCCTCCGCCTCGGGCACGCAGTAGCGTTGTTGCAGTGTGGGCGCCGTCTCAGCGGTCCAGGCCGCAACGCCGGCAATGGGCTGGTAGCTGGCAGACAGCGTCCGCACCTGGCCGGGCCCGAACTCCTGCTGCCAGTACATAGTAGACTTCAACACCCAGCGCGGCTCGTATTGCCCCTCCACCTGGCGGATCGCGCTGCGGGCCATCAGGCCCAAACGCGTCTCCTCGGCCAGTTCTGCAATCAGGCCCGGCAGTTCCGGCGCCAACGGATAAAGTGGCAGCTTGGCGGCACTCAGTTGCGCCGTCACATCGACCAGTCCCAGCGCCAGCGCCCGCGACTCGACGAAGAACTCGACCGGCACACCGTCGACCTGGGCCGCCAGCGCGATGTAGTTTGCGGTATTCTGCGGATCGTAGGCAGTGTTGTCGACGTCCGCACCGTCAATCTGCAACATGTCGATGTCCGGCAACGCCATGCCAACGAGCGTGGTACGCGCGCGTTGCTCCGTGTTGCGGACGCTATACGTCGCCTGCACCCGCGCGGAGCCGATGACGATGGCCTCCCGCTCAGTGACCAACCCGCCACCACCCGCATAGGACAGCCCGCCGGCCGGCAACTCGGCAGTCGGCTCCGCGGCGCGCACCGCGATCACAGCCATCGCCGATAGGCCCAGCGCCAGACACAAGCCTCGCGCTCGCGTGAGCCTAACCCCGACCGCCGCCCGCGTCACCCGTCGCATCACGCCCACTCCATCGTACCGACAGGCTCATGCGGCCGTCCTGGGCATTATAGCATCCGGCGTTCGCGCGTCACGTGGCGCCATCGCCTGACATCCGGGCGCGATGAGCCGGCGTCAGGCGGCGGCCTTCACCAGGCGCTTCTGCAGGTCGAAGACCGCCATCATGTAGCCGACGCGATCGTCCACGGCTTCCGCCAGGATCGAGAAGTAGTTCGGCGTTTCGGGAAGAATCTCGCCGATGACTTCGCCATATTCGAACTTCAGATCGGCTTCGTGCTTGCGCGCGATGGCCTGCATCTTGGCATTCTCGGCAAGGCAACTCATGTAGAGGCGATGGATACCGCGGTTGCGCGCCGACCGGATGACCCGGCCCATCAGCTCCGTGCCCAGCCCATGATCCTGGAACGCATGCTCCACTGAGAAAGCGGCTTCTGCTTCATTGCCCCAGCGGTCACCCAGCTTGCGCAACTCGGCCGCCGCGCGCACTTCCGTATCCTCGGCGTAGGCGTACACGATACTGCCCATGTCGTTCATGCGCAGCGCATAGTCCTCGATGAAGGTATCGGAGACTGAATGGGCGAAACGCATCCGCCGGCTATCCTTGTCCAGCCGGAGCAGGTGGTCCCGGAATGCAGAGGTCTCGCTGGGCAGCAGTTTTCGGATCGTCCCGGCGAGCGGTGGGTGGTTGCTCATACTCGTTCTCCTCTTGGGTCCGGTGTCGGACTCTTGAGCGGATGAGTTGGAATGTAAGTGATCACTTCGCATTGCACAATAGCGCGAGGGCCGCACCCTGCCCAATAAACAAGCATATGAAATCATTTCAATTTAATGACAATTAACGATGCATGAACATCGCCGGTTCACAGCTCGCGCAAAGGCCGTTTTCTGGTTTATGCCGCAGATGCGAAGTCGGGCACACCTGGCCAGAAAACGCGCCCGGCAACCGTGACTTTCACGGGATCTCCGGTGGTCAGCAGCCGCGGTCCGGTCGCTCGCCCAGTGGGTGCGGCATAGTGGGGGCGTCGGCTCAAATAGTCCTCGAAGCTGTCAGCCACGATCTCAGGCTGCGACAAAAGACGCGTGAACGATGGCAGATGGCGACGGAACAGGTGCTCGACCAGCGGATAATGAGTACAGCCCAGGATAGCGCGATGCGGCGGCTGGCCACCAGTCTGGGCAAGCAGGCCGTCGACGCCCCGTTTGACCAGAGCCTCCAACTCGCTCTCGGGCCGCGCCGCCTCGATGGCGCCAGCCAGATCGGCGCAGATCTGCTGCACCACGGTTGCACGCGGACAACGCTTGCGGATCTCTTCCGGGTAAACGAACGACGTGATCGTTCGCGTCGTGCCGAAAACGGCAATGACGTCGGTGTTATATTTTTGCGGGTATTGCGGTGCGGAGACAGCCCATGGCGTCTGGGTCGCCGCTTCAACTGTCGGCGCCACGATACCGAGCACGTTGCGCGCCTCCCAACCCGATTTCGGCAGCCAATCTTGCTGCAGCGTCCTGGCCGCAACGCAGGTAGCGGTATTGCAGCCGAGCAGCACCAAGCGCGCGCCTGCGCCAAACAACGTCTCGACGCCCGCCCTCGTCAGGTCGACTACTTCCTCCGAGGGGCGATTGCCATAAGGCGCGTTGGCATGATCACCGAGATACACAAATCCGATCCCGGGAAACCGGTCAGCAAGTGCCCGGTACACGGTGAGCCCGCCATGCCCTGAATCAAAAACCCCGATCATGCCCGCAGCGTTGCCATGCGTTCGCGGCAGGCGCAAGGCAACGGCACCCGGGCAAAATCAAATACGACGCAAAGC
>JANYHP010000585.1 GCA_025359005.1 Hyphomicrobiaceae bacterium
ATTCGGCCGCGAGCCTGCATGCCTTCACCTTCCTGACGCCGATTTTCGGCGTCCTGGCCGGCTACCTGCTGCTTGGCGAACGGATCGGAGCCGCGACGCTCGCCGGCCTTGCCCTCGTCGCCGCCGGCATCTGGTTGGTCAACAGGCCCGAAACAGCCTGACCAGCGTTCGTTGCACTGCACCCGCCACTGCTGTAAGTCATAGCTGCGTATTTGGTATCGCGCGTCCTGCACAGGAGAGACGAGCCTTGGCTGACAAGAGCGGGAAGTCGCCGCGCAGCAAATCGGCGCACGCGGCGGACGTGTCCGATGCGGCCCCCACTGCGGCGAGTGCAGCCAGCACCCGCGTGGTGGTCTCACTCGACGACAACCGGCTGGTCGCCCTGGTACTCGGTGAGCACGACGTGCATCTCGCATTGATCGAGCAGTTGGCGGGCGTCAAGGCCGTCGCGCATGGCAACTTGATCACTGTGAGCGGCCCGACTGCCGCCTGCGCGATGGCGAAAAAAGTGCTGGAAGCACTTTATGTCCGCGCGGCACGCGGCGAGACGATTGCCGCCGGCGATATCGAAGGGCTGATGCGTCACACGCGCTCGGCGGCCGCCAGCGAGGGCATGGCGCAGATCCGCACCCGGCTGAAGATCGTGACTGCCCGTACGGCGGCCCAAAGCACTTACATTCGCGCGCTTGAGCGGACCGATCTGGTGTTTGGCCTCGGACCGGCCGGGACAGGCAAAACCTACCTCGCGGTAGCCTTCGCCGCCCAGTGCCTGGAACGGAACCTGGTCGAAAAGATCATCCTGTCGCGACCGGCCGTCGAAGCCGGAGAGCGGCTCGGCTTCCTGCCCGGCGACATGAAGGAAAAGGTCGATCCCTATCTGCGACCGTTGTACGATGCGCTCTACGACGTGCTGCCGCGCGAGAAGGTCGAGGCAGCGATCACCAGCGGCGTGATCGAGATTGCACCGCTGGCCTTCATGCGCGGGCGCACGCTGGCCAATGCGGCGGTCATTCTCGACGAAGCGCAGAACACCACGCCCATGCAGATGAAGATGTTCCTGACCCGCCTCGGCGAAGGCTCCAAGATGATCGTGACCGGCGACCCGACGCAGATCGACTTGCCAATGGGCCAGCGCTCGGGCCTGGAAGAGGCAGTCGGCCTGCTGGGGCTCGTCAAGGGCATCGAGACGATCCGCTTCCAGTCGGGCGATGTGGTGCGCCGGGCCTTGGTGGGGCGTATCGTCGAGGCCTATGAGGCTGCCGCGACGGCCACCAAGACGTTGCCTGATCGCTACCTGCCGTCGGCACCGCGGGGCACGTCGTGAGTACGCCAGCGCCGTCGCCCGCGGCGGCCTCGACGCTCGACGCCGAAGTCGTGATCGAAGACGACAGTTGGGGCGAGACGGCCGGGATTGTCGCGGATATCGAGCGCGCGGTGAGTGCCCTCGCCGTCGCGTGCCCAAGGGGCCTGACGGTGCCCGCAGCCGCGACCATCCTGCTGGCCAGCGACGACAGGGTGGCCGGCCTCAACGCGAACTTCCGCGGCAAGCCGCAGCCGACCAACGTGCTGTCATTCCCCTCGCCGCCGTCCGCCTCACAGCCCGGCGCATCGCGCTATCTCGGCGATATCGTGCTGGCGCGCGAAACCATGCTGCGCGAAGCCAGCGAACAGGGCATTTCCGTGACCCATCATGCGCAGCATCTCGCCGTCCACGGCCTGTTGCACCTCATCGGCTATGATCATGAAACCGACACCGACGCCACCGAGATGGAGGCGCTGGAAACCGCCATCCTCGCGCCGCTCGGGGTGGCCGATCCCTATGCCGACTGATCCCGACTTTCCCGACGCCGCACAGGTGCAGATCCCCGCATCGGTGCAGAACCCCGAATCCTTGCAGAGCCCCGCATCCTTGCAAAACACAATGACCGCGCCCTCGAAATCATCAAACGCTCAGCCTGCCAGGCTTCCGAGCCCGCCTGCTGCGACCAGCCCCACGCAGGGCGGCGGCTGGCTTTCAGCCCTCAGGGGACGGCTGGGCCTCGCGGCGGGCGGTGGCTTGCGCGAGACGATCGAGGATGCACTCAAAGACACCGACGCCTCGAAGGGCGATGCCAACGCGCTTTCTACCGCCGAGCGCGAGATGCTGCAGCGGACACTGCGGTTCGGCACGCTGCGTGTCGCCGACATCATGGTGCCGCGCTCCGATATCATCGCCGTCGACGTGAGCGAGCCGTTGCATGTCCTGCTCGAGACCTTCGACGAGGCCGGCGTGTCGCGCATCCCAGTCTACCACGAGACCCTCGACGATCCGCGCGGTATGGTCCACATCAAGGATCTGCTGCGCTGGCTGATGGGCGACGCGTCCGGCAGGCCGGCCACCGAAGGACGCGCACCGACGCCGCCGGCGCGCAGCCGGCCGTCCGACCCGAGTGGCGACACCACGCGCCTCAACCTCGGCAGGGCCGACCTCTCCAAGCCCGTATCGTCGACCAAGCTTCGGCGTCCGGTGCTCTATGTGCCCGCGTCCATGCCGGTGACCAACCTGCTGATCCGCATGCAAACACGGCGCATCCACATGGCCCTCGTCGTCGACGAGTACGGCGGCACCGATGGCTTGGTCACCATTGAAGATCTCGTCGAGCAGATCGTCGGCGACATCGAGGACGAGCACGACGAGATCGAGGCCGCAAACATTGCCGTCGATGCGGGCGGCATCATCACCGCGGTCGCACGCACGCCGGTGAAAGAACTGGAAGAGCGGCTATCGCTTAAGCTGCTCTCAGCCGAGCAGGAAGAAGAAATCGACACCCTCGGCGGCTTGGTGTTCGCGCTGGTCGGACACGTGCCGGCGCGTGGCGAACTGGTCGCCCACCCCGCCGGCCTTGAATTCGAAGTGCTTGATGCCGACGCGCGGCGCATCAAACGGTTGAAGATCCATCGCGCACGGGCGCCGGGCAGTGCGCTGCCTGCCGCCAAGACCCCGTGACGGCCGTGCCCCGGGAGCCTGCACGACGCGTTTCGCAACACCGTCTCGTGACACGGGCCGCAGCGCTGGCCGCAGCCTCGCCACGGTGGCAGCGCGGGCAAGCCTTTGGTGCGGGCGCGCTGTCGGTCCTGGCGATGGCGCCGTTCCATCTATGGCCGGTGCTGTGGTTGACGCTGCCGGTGCTGCTGCTGACCTTGGATGCGGCACGTGCAACGCCGGGGGCGATCTCGCGCTTTGCACCGTGGCGGCGGTCACCGACAGGCCGGGCGGCCGAAATCGGCTGGTGGTTCGGCTTTGGCTATCACCTGTTCGGCCTGTTCTGGATCGGCGAGCCGTTCCTCATCGAGGCCGAGGTGTTCGCCTGGCTGCTGCCCTTTGCCGTCACGCTGTTGCCGGCAGGCCTCGCGCTGTTCATCGCGCTGGCGACGGCCGCGGTCACGGCCACCAACCGGCACGCGGCCACCGACCGCGTTTTCGTCCTGGCAATCTGTCTCGGGCTCACGGAATGGCTGCGTGGGCATATCCTGACGGGCTTCCCATGGAATGTGCTGGGGTATGCCCTGACATGGCCACTGGCCCTGATGCAGGGCGCGGCGCTGTTCGGCATCTACGGCTTGACGGTTGTTGCCGTTCTCGTTTTCGCGGCGCCCTATGCAGCCCTCGCGCAGACGGGCGCGGCGCGGCGACCTTTGCTGGTGGCGATGGCTGCCGTGTTGCCGATCGCACTCCTCGCGTCCTACGGCGCCTGGCGACTGGCGGCGCACCCGCTCGAGCCGGCGCGTGGCCCGCTGCTGCGGATCGTGCAGCCCTCGATTTCGCAGCGCGACCGGCTCGATCC
>JANYHP010000512.1 GCA_025359005.1 Hyphomicrobiaceae bacterium
GAATGTCAGGCAGTGCGTGCTGGAGATGCCATTTCAGCCTTCAGATGACAGATGATGTAACGTGCAAATCCATTTGTCGTGCGAATCCAACTGTCTGCTGCTCTTGGCTTTTGTTGCATCGTGCTGCCCAAACACTCATTAGGAAGTGCAGCACTGGAAAGTGCATGCAGAGACACAAATGTCTCCGGTGATCATGTTGGCTGCACTACTGCCTTCATGTCTGGTTCATCCACATCGTCTCCGCTCACTAAGACACTTCAACAAATGGTTATATTACGCAAGTGGTATACTCATCAGCTTAGCATTATTGTTCGTGTCATTGCCTTGCTAACGGTGAGCTGTTTGCTCTTACAGTCTGCTCACATACGAACATTCACTACCGGTTGCAGATGTGGGAGTGAAATGCAACTCGGAATACACTAAGGTAAGTTGCTTTCAAGGCATTGTTTGCAGAGTTCACAAGGAACAGCAATCCCATTGGGGTGACGATGTCCTTATATAAAGGGTCGCTCGCATGTCATAGTACAAGCGTGTTCATTAAGATACCCTGAATCGGGCAGGGGTCACCGGGCGCCGCCACAAAGCCTCCCTCTACTACTACTCACTGTCAGCAGTCTTGCTCAAGCTAAGTAGAGCAGAGATAGGGTGTGAATACTGACCATGCACTGCAGAGCCACGTACATGGCCGAATATCCGCTGTGCCATCTGTTTGGCCAGTGATGTGCTCAACCTGCTCTTGAGTGTGACAAGAATGCGTGCTCTCTTCTCAGCTACCGCACTCGCAGCACCTCCACTTCTCTGAGCCGCGTGCTCTGCAATGAAACCAAGCATCTGTGTTGCTTCTTTCCCCAATCTCCCATGTGCTTCTTGTACAAAGGGAACAAACTTCCACCTGCTCCTGTTGTATCTGCCGTCGTGGACTCCGTGCTTCACTCGTTCTCTGCTTGCAGCTGCATGACCATCACTGATTGTTGCATTCGACTTCACCCCTTGCATGTACGTCTTTGCAGTCGCCGCCGTGACACTTGAATCGAACACCACACCCTGTTGAGCCAGCAATTGATCACCACAAAGACTCAAACTGAATCTGATCAGAGCAGTGTCAGCTTGCAGCTCCTTCTGTTTGCCAGTCGGTACCGTGAACATAGTCCTGTTCTCATTCAGGATCTCATGACATCTGAAGCCACACACGCTGCGCAGTAAGCCTTGGACACAGCACTTCTGGCCAGTGTGCACTGCATTGTGACCACGTATATGCTGCCTTGCACAACCCATTATGTGGTTGGCTGTTGGTCTCTCCAGACCACAAAACGCACACTTGACCTCAGCGCCGTGTGAACCCTGCAAGTTCCATGGTTCAATGGCCACACTGTTCAACAGCATAGTCGCTGTCTCCACTGTTGACATCTGCTGTGCTAGACCTGTTTGTCCGAGCCAGGCCATAGCAAATGGAGCTCTCTGACTGCGTAGTTGAGCCATGACCAGGCGCCCAGCGTGACCAGCAGCTTGCAAGCTCTCTGTCAGCTGTTCAAAGTCACGTCGCTTCACCAACGACATCAACCTGCGCTGCAGTCCCTTGAACTTGTTGCGATGAGTTGCATCAACATCAGAACTGGAACTGTGAGACTCTGATCGTTGTACTGCATTAGTTGTGTTTAGCGGTGCTGTACTCTGATCGAGGCCATCTTCGTTCTGTTCATCTGTCATGTCAATGTCATCTGTAGTCATCGGGGCTGCAAAGACTGCCTCAAAAGCCAACTGATCTTTGGTCAAGTCGTCTGGATTCTCACCCAAGACCCACTGTAACAATGTTCTGTTGACTCCGCGCTTCATCTGTCGCTGAGGCAGGTCTGTGGTCATAGCCAAGGTGTGCAGAGCGTCGTGGTACGCCTGCACCGCGTCCCATTCTGCAAAACCATGTGGTGCCTGTTCTGTGTCTGTAAGAAGCTGTTCTATGCTGCTCTGTAGAGTCACCTGCAACTGAGCTACGTATGGCACCTCGCATGATGCGCCAACATTGGACAGGTTCGCACCCCCAGCACTGAGTCTTGCTATCTTCAGAGGCAGATCCTCAAGACCTGCTGGGCCAGCGCTGAGCATAACCAGATCCGGTGGGTTACTGGCTGCATCACAGTCGCCTGCTAGACAAGCCGCCAAAATCTGCTGCTGAATGTCACTTGCGCTCGCAGACCCGTGCAAATGAAGCATTCTCTCGAATGTCCATGCACAGATTCCATCGTAGCCACAGAGCCACACTGCACTGTCCTTTGGATCGACATTCCTAGCCACATAGCCAAATCTTCGTGTGAATGAGCCTCGAAAGATGATCATAGCCGCCTGTAGACTAGTCTCAGCCATACCCGCAAGCTGCCACCCGAGTCTCCACAAGCTCTTTTCCATCAGTTTGCTGCGCAGCTGCTCCTCGACATAGCGCTTGTTGCCCACTGGGACACCCACTGTAATGAAACCTTGCTCATGTTCTGCTGTAGTGGCGTCAACAAAGGGAATCCCTAGTGACTCTAGTGCCTCTCGTTCGTCATCTGAGAAGGTGTGTCCCTTCTGTGCCACAGCCAGGGACTTTGTCATGTTGGTCCTGAGACCAATCGCCTTGAGTCTGTTCTGTGTGATCAACACTCTGTTCACCACCTGCTGATTGATGATTCGGTTCACCAGCAAGTTCAGATCATCAAGGTAAGCTGTGTGAGGCCCGATCTTGCTGTCTGTGGCGGCTTGCCCTGTGTCTGATGCTGAGTCGCTTGTCCCTGCTGCATCACACTCGTCTAGAGGGTTGAGAGCATGTGCTATAGCCACTGCAAACAGCAGCGGACCAAGCGGATCACCCTGTTGGCAACCTAGCTCGGAAAGCGTGATGTAGACAGCATCTCTCTGTGCGCCATCACATTTTCGTAGCTCTGCTCGCATCTCAGGCCTGGTAGCGCCACAGTACACTGCTTCAAAGTAGGGCAGCAGCTCAGGGCAGAATCTCTCCAAACCTCTGATTATGGCGAGCCGGTCCACGCTATTGAACGCGTTTGCGCAGTCTAACTGTATGACTGTGCCAAGTGTCTGCTGCCAGATACGAGTGGTAGTTGCCACATGCTCAACACCAGAGGCGACCCCACAACCTAACTGAGACAGCTGTTGCAACACGGGACCCAGCTTAGGTCCAAGCTTGCGTGCCGCGATAGAAGCCATCTGCCGCCTCCAAACACTAGCACAAGCCACTGGTCTGCGCTTATCACCGAGACCACAGAGGTTTGCCGCTCTCAGCAGCCTCCATGAGTCGTCTGG
Organism: Hyphomicrobiaceae bacterium; assembly: GCA_025359005.1. Taxonomy (GTDB): domain Bacteria; phylum Pseudomonadota; class Alphaproteobacteria; order Rhizobiales; family Hyphomicrobiaceae; genus JABFRJ01. Next base: position 3,292 of record JANYHP010000512.1, read on the forward strand.
CAACAGTGTGGGCTCGTTCAGCAGGACCGTGAACACCTCAGCAGTAACATCTGCAAAAGACATCGTTTCCGGGTCAGGTCTGTCTTCTTCCGCACTGTCGTACTGAGGGCCGGCGCAGGACACATCACCCTTCATGGCTAGCCACAGGTGTTCGACTCGTAAACCGTCAGGGCCTGCCGCCTTGCCTGCTGATGATTTTGTCAGGTTGACTCGAACGTCTGCTCCAGTAATCAGCACAGCAGTGTCAATTTCGTCGCCGTTTTCCTGTCTGTCTTTCAATCGCTGTAGGGCCTCTCTTGCAGCCGCACGCACCACATCTGGGGTCGAGTCTGTGACATCAGGCCTGCTACCTGCCAGTGGGTGTTTGCTCTGCAGCACTTGTTGTGTGGCTTCGTCTGCGGGAGCATGCTGCTCGCGAGCTTCAAGTTTCCTGGCTGCCTGAGCGACACCACCTCGTTGCCCTGCTAACTCAGCACAGGACTCGTGTAAGCGCCTGTCAGACTCTGTCCAACCCATGTCAGCATCACTCACGGGACAACCAAAGTCGAAACTGTTAGGCTTTGCACGTGGTAACTGCTGTTTAGACACGTCCTGCTCTTCAGTCTCAGCTGTGATGCGGTGAGCGTCAATGTACTTCCGCAGACTGCCTGCGAATGTGCCATTGTAGAGAGCATCCATCCTGTCTTTTGGTTTCGTGCCTTTGCCTTGCATCTGACGTCCAAAGGCCAACACAGGTATGAAGTGCAGCAGCTTAGCTGCGCGTGAGACAGAGAGCTCTGCTTGACGTGCTTGCGTGCAGCCAGCGCCCGCAGCTGTAGCAGCTACACTCTCTCTACGAGCGTCCAATGCGTGCTTGCACAAAAGCATAACCCAAGTCAGCACAGTCGCAAACTGTCTGCATTGCCTCGACGAACGTGGCTTGCGCGCTGAGGTAATGTTCCTGATCGTCACTGCTTCTGCTGGTGTAAAACTGTCCAGAACTGCAGCTATATCTGCGTCGTTCTGCGTCCACGTAGGTTGCATACTGGGTTCAGCTGTGGTGCTCGCAGCATTAGCAGTCGAAGCTCGCTTCGCATAAGGGTTCTGCCGAGGGCCCTTTTGTGCTGGAGGCGTATCGTCCTGTTGCTGACGTGCACCGCCATCGTGACTGTGATTACTCTCGATACCATCATCACTTTGGGAGCCGTCGCTGCTGGTGTCACTGTCACCCACTATGCTGTCGTTCGAACTGTTGTTGTTGCTGCCCACGCTGTCTTGGGACCTATCACTGACGTTGCTGTGTTGACTGCTAGTCTGGACGCTGCGCCTGCAATTGACGCACT
>JANYHP010000514.1 GCA_025359005.1 Hyphomicrobiaceae bacterium
GGGCGCTGCCCTCGCGCTCCCGCCAAAGGCCTGAGGCCTTTGGAAACCCCTCTTTGGCCCCGTGTGGCGAGAGCCGTGCGCAACACGCTGTCCGCAGCCATTTCGGGCACGGATCGGGACGCGCGTGGTTAAGTCTCGGCCCAAGCAGATCTGGTCCGAGAAGGTCTAGCCCACATAGCGATTGCGCGCATTTTGAACGGGTTCAGACGCTGTTCAATTGCGTTTGGCTACCTGGGTGGCCGCGTAATTTCTGCCCCTGGAACACCCCTCAAAACGCAACAGGCGCGATTAACTCTGATGCCGGATCATTAACCAGAAACCCGCCGGCCATCAGCCTTTCTGTGCCTTCGCCCGCTCCTCGGCGACGAGTTCTTTTTTGGAGAGCTTGCCCACCGCCGTGCGCGGCAGCACGGGCCGAAATTCCAGATGCGCGGGCATCTCGTACTTGGCCACCTTGTCGGCGAGAAACGCGCGCAGGTCTTCGAGCGAGAATTCGGCTGCGCCGGACTTCAGCATCACGAACGCCTTCGCCGCTTCCCCGCGATAGCCGTCTGGAACGCCGATGACGATCACTTCGGCCACCGCCGGGTGCTCGTACATGGCCTCCTCGATGTGGCGCGGATAGACGTTGAAGCCGCCGGAAATGATCATGTCCTTCTTGCGGTCGACGATCTCGAAATAGCCGTCCGCGTCCATGCGGCCCATGTCACCCGTCAACAGGTAGCCGTCGGCGAAGGCCTTGGCGTTCTCTTCCGCCCGGTTGTGATAACCGGCAATGACGTTGGGACCCTTGACGCGGATTTCGCCGATCTCTCCGACGCCGAGAATTTTCTTCGGATCATCAAGCGCGACGATATCCATTAGGATACCCGGCAGCGGCACGCCGATGGTGCCAAAGCGCATCGTTGCACCGTGCGTCGGGATGTTGGTGCCCGCCGGCGACGTCTCGGTCATGCCCCAGCCGCCGCCCAGCGGCAGCTTGGTCAGCGCCTTGATCTTCTGCTCGATTTCGACGGGGCACGGCGCGCCGCCCGACGCAATCCGCTTCAGCGGCGAGAGATCACGCGTCTCGATGCCGGGGTGATTGGCAATCGCAATCCACATCGTCGGCACGCCGGGAAACATCGTGACTTTGTGCTTTTCAATATCGGTGATCACCGCTTCCGTATCAAAGCGCGGATGCAGGATCAGCTCATAACCCGCCGCCATCAACGTGGTGAGCACGGCCGACAACGCGTAGATGTGGAACAGCGGCAGCACCACCAGCGCCTTGCCGTTCTCGGCGTCGAAGTGGCCCTGAGCGTTGCCCCACGTTTGATAGATCTCCTTTGCAGCAAACAGATTGCCATGCGTCAGCAGCGCCGCTTTCGGCAACCCCGTCGTGCCGCCGGTGAACTGCATGAGCGCGACATCGTCGGGCTGGATGACGGGGTAGCTCGTGGGGCCACGCGGGGCGGTGTCGAGCAGGCTCGCGGCCGACACGAGACGGCCGCCGGTTTCGGCGCGTGGCGCGTTCTCGCCGATGCGCCAATAGCCATCCTCGCCGATGATCACGCGATCGACCAGGCCCGCGGCGCCGAGGCCCGCGGCCAGCTTCTGCCCCGCGCCAGCCATCGCACCGGCGTCCGTCGTGGCGAGCACGCGCGCACCCGTATCCTTTAGTTTGTGGACGATGTCGCGCTCCGCATCGAGCGGCGAGATGTGCACGATGCGCGCGCCCGTTTTGAGCCCGGCGAAAAACAGCACCGGATGCCACGGCGTGTTGGGCAGGAACAGCGCCAGCGGCGCGCCTGGTCCGACGCCGAGCGCCGCAAGACCCGCCGCCGCGCGATCGACCAGCGCACCGAACGCCGCATACGTCGTCGTGCGTCCGCCATAGGTGAGAAACGCGCGCGGGCCGTAGGTATCGACGGCTTCAGCCAACAGCGTCTCGAGCGTGCCGATCCGCAACGGCGCGTCCCATTGCGCACCCGCCGGATAGCTTTTCTCCCAAGGGTAGGGGCGCGTCATGACGGGATGGGTGGGCGGCACGCTGGTGGCCATGGATGATCTCCCTTTACGAAGCCGCGAGGCTTGTGCTCGCTGGCGTTTGCGGTGAAGCTAGGCGGTGGAAGACCCGGCGCGCAAGCCGGATTTCGCCGAGCCACACGCCCACCTGCAAGGATTGCCCATGTCCAAACCGTCGCCCTTCGATCTCACGGGACAGGTCGCCGTCGTCACCGGGTCCTCGCGCGGCATCGGCCGTTCGATCGCCGAGATCATGGCGCAGATGGGGGCCAAGGTCGTCGTCTCCAGCCGCAAGCCCGAAGCGTGCGAACCGGTGGCCGAGGGCATCCGCAAGGCCGGCGGCGAGGCGTGCGTGATTGCCGCCAACATCTCGAAGAAGGCCGACGTCGAGGCACTCGTTGCCAAGACGGTCGAGAAATACGGCCGGCTCGACATCATGGTGCCGAACGCGGCGGTGTCGCCCTACTACGGGCCCATGCTCGGTCTCGACGACGACGCGTTCGAGAAAACCATGAACAACAACGTCAAGTCGACGTTCTGGCTGGCCAAACTCGCCTACCCGCACATGAAGGCGCAGGGTGCCGGCTCGGTGATCATCATCTCGTCCATTGCCGGGCTCCGCCATGGCGCGCAGATCGGCATCTACGGTGTGTCGAAGGCCGCAGACTTCTCGCTCGCCCGCTCGCTGGCCGCCGAATGGGGGCCCGACAACATCCGCGTCAACTGCATTGCGCCGGGGCTCGTGAAAACCGATTTCGCCCGTGCCCTGTGGGAGGACGAAAAGCGCCGCAAGCATGTCGAAAGCGCAACACCACTCCGCCGGCTCGGCAACGTCGAGGACATCGGCGGCGTCGCCGCGTTCCTCGCCTCCAAGGCCGCCGCCTACATCACTGGCCAGATCATCGTCGCCGACGGCGGCGTGACGGTGGTGTGATCCAGGGCTGCAGTTCGCATGACAGTGCCGGTCCAGGGCGGCGAGCCCTGGTCGGGGATCGTAAGGGGCTGAGCACCTTACATCTCGCCCGAAGGGCGAGAACGATGCGGCGCAAAGAAACCGGCGGCGCCTCGTTTGAGACGCCGCCGCGATAAACTCAGGATCGGCACTTGAAACTCAAGCCCCGCCGGCTTTCTTGACTTCTTCGGCAAAGTCTTCGGTCGGCTTCTCGATGCCTTCGCCGAGGGCGTAGCGCACGA
>JANYHP010000526.1 GCA_025359005.1 Hyphomicrobiaceae bacterium
GCATTTTCGGCGAGCGCCTACCGGACGCGGCCTACCGGCGCGTGCTCGCCGATGTCGAGAAGAACATCGCGCCTTTCACGCCCCAGCAGCGCACCCGCGCTGACGGCATCCTTGAATTTATCCAGCGCAGCACTGAGCCCGGCGCCAAGGCGTCCCTGAAAGACGCCGTGTCCCAACGTGCCATGCCGCCATTGGTGGCCACCGTGATGGCCGGCACATCCGACCGTCCGCGCGCCGCCGTGGTCTACTACGCTGGCGCCGTTGCCATCTTGTTTCTGATGTACGGCGCCATGCATGGCGCCATGTCACTGATCGACGAACGCCGATCGGGAATAGCCGACCGCATCCTGCAGAGTGCGTCCGGCATGGGCCCGGTGCTGGTCGGAAAATTCCTGTTCCTGGTGCTGAAGGGCGCGGCCCAGGCCAGCCTCATTTTCGCCGTGGCACAGATCGTCTATGGCGTCGATGTTGCCCACCGCCTTCCGCTCTGGACCCTGGTCACGCTCGGCGCCGCAGCCACGGCCGCAGCCCTTGGGCTGGCGCTGGCGGCGCTGGCGCGCTCACGGCCGCAGGCGGAAACCGCGTCGACTTTCATCGTGCTGGTGCTGGCGGCACTTGGCGGCAGCATGATCCCGCGCTTCCTGATGCCGGCTTGGCTGCAACAGGTGAGTTGGGCGATCCCCAACGCCTGGGTCATCGAGGCCTACCACGGGTTGCTATGGCATGACTACGAATTCAGCGATCTGTTTCCCACCCTGCTCAGCATGGCCTGTTTCACCGTAGCGATGCTGCTGGTCGCCCGCATCGCGCTCCGATCGACGGCGCTGGTGCGCGCTTAACTCCCTGTCGCTTATGAATCCCAGTCGCTTGGCCACATGGACAGGCCCGCGCCTGCAGCCCATTCTGTCAGGTATATCGACAGGTCCGGCCGCGTGGCGCCGGGCATGACATGCGGGATCACACCATGGACTGGCTGATCAATCTCGGGATCGTTGTCGCGGTGGTCGCCATCATGGAGATGGTGGCCAACCTCAGTCATCGCTACATCATGCACGGCTGGGGCTGGGCTTGGCACGAGAGCCATCACACCGACCACGACGGCCCCTTCGAACGCAACGATCTTTATGCGGTGGTGTTCGCCATTCCCTCCATGGGCCTTTGCGCCCTCGGCGCCTATTACGACCACTGGAGTCTATGGGTCGGCGTCGGCATGACCACTTACGGTTTCCTCTATTTCTTTGTCCACGATGGCCTTGTGCACAGCCGCTGGCCCTGGCGTGTATTGCCGCGCGGCGCCTACATGACGCGCCTCGTCCAGGCCCATCGCATGCACCACGCCGTGCACGGCAAGGACGGCTGCGTCTCGTTCGGCTTTCTGGTCGCCGAGGACGTGCGCAAGCTCAAGGACGAACTGAAGGCCCTGCACGGCGGCACCCTGGCCAATTCAGCCGAGCGGCGCGCCTTCGACGAAACCCGCGACCGCACCCGCGGCGCTTCTTGACTTCGACATGCGGACCCCGTATGCCACGCGTCGTGAAACGCGCTGCCTTGGCGGTGTGTCCGCATGGAATTGCGGGAGTAGCTCAGCTGGTTAGAGCGCCGCCCTGTCACGGCGGAGGCCGCGGGTTCAAGTCCCGTCTCTCGCGCCATTCCATAACTCTCGTTCGTTGGCCTCGACGGTCCGCACGTGGCGGCCGGCTCCCCGCAGGGGAGTCGCCACGTGCAATCAAGAGAGCCCCGTGGTGATTTGGCCGGCCGGCTTGCAGCCACGTTAAACAACTTGCTAAAGGGCCGTGCGCGCCCGGTTCGGCGTGCTTGGCTCCCACGGTGAGCGCAAGCACTCTGAAGCCGGGATTTTTTGTTGTCCGCGCGCCCGTCAGAGCAGGCGCCCACTCCGCGCCTTTCGGCCGGCTCCGCGTTAGCGGGGTCGGAAGGCGCAACAATTGAGCGCACCGCGCCTTCCGGCCGGCTCCGCGTTAGCGGAGTCGGAAGGCGCCAAAGAAAGAGTCTTTCACGATGACCAAGCCCAACCTGCCCCCCGACCTGTACGGCGCCCCTCTGGGGCTTGAAACCAACCTCGTCCACGGCGGCATTTTGCGCTCGCAATTCGCCGAGACCAGCGAGGCGCTGTTCCTCACCCAAGGTTACGTCTACGATAGCCCCGAGCAGGCGGAAGCACGTTTCAAAGACGAGAGCGGCGGCGGCTTCATCTACTCGCGCTATGCCAACCCCACCCTCGCCATGTTCGAGGAGCGCATGAAGCTGCTCGAAGGCGCGGAGGGCGCCCGCGCCACCGCCTCGGGCATGGCGGCCGTTACGGCGGCGCTGATGTGCTTCCTCAAGGCCGGCGATCATGTCGTCGCCGCCCGCGCGTTGTTCGGCTCGTGCCTCTATGTCGTGCAGGATCTGCTGCCGCGCTTCGGTGTCACCTCCACGCTGATCGACGGCCGCGACCTCGACGCGTGGAGAAAGGCCATGCGCCCCAACACGCGCGCCTGCTTCTTCGAGAGCCCGTCGAACCCCTGTCTCGATCTGGTCGACATCGCCGCGGTGTCGAAAATCGCCCATGATGGCGGCGCCCTCGTCGTCATCGACAACGTGTTCGCGACGCCCGTCTACCAGTCGCCCTTGAAGCTCGGTGCCGACGTGGTGGTCTACTCCACCACCAAGCACATCGACGGCCAGGGCCGCTGCCTCGGCGGCGTCGTGCTCGGCTCGGACAAATACATCAAGGAACTGCACACCTTCTACAAGCACACCGGCGTCGGCATGAGCCCCTTCAATGCCTGGATCATGCTGAAAGGGCTGGAAACATTGAGCCTGCGCGTGCACGCCCAATGCGCCAGCACCGCCAAGGTGGCCGACGCGCTCGCCGCCATGAAAAACCAAGGCGTCACGCGCGTGCTCTATCCGGGCCGCCCCGATCACCCGCAGGCCGACCTCGCCAAACGCCAGATGACCGGCGGCAGCACGCTGGTGGCGTTCGAACTGGCTGGCGGCAAGGCCGCGGCTTTCAAGTTCCTGAACGCGCTGAAGATCATCAAGATCTCCAACAACCTCGGCGATACCAAGAGCCTGATCACGCATCCGGCGACCACGACGCATCAGCGCCTCAAACCCGATGACCGCGCAGCACTCGGCATCTCCGACGGACTGCTGCGCCTCTCCGTCGGCCTCGAAACCCCCGCCGATCTCATCACCGACGTAACCGAAGCCGTCAAAGCCGCCGTGGGGTGATACCGACTAATCTGTTCCGCCAAACCTGTTCCACCATGACGTGGGCGCCGGGCTGCGCCGGCATCATGAGGAATGGGTATGGAGCACCGCAAAAACGATGCTGTGGTCCTGCGACTTATCCTTGGCCGCGTATCTCTCACGGTTTTGCGGACAAGTCCTCGTCATCCTCGCTCGCGCCATCCGCCTCGTCGCTGTCGAGCGGCAGTTCTGGCTCTTCCACGTCTTCAAGCGGCAGCTCGTCGGGCATGAGTGCCGCAACATCGGTCGGCTCGGGCACCTTGAAGTCGGCCGGCAGCGTGTTGTCCAGCAACCCCGCGCCCTTCAGCTCGGCAAGGCCCGGAAGATCGCGGATTTGGTCCAGATTGAAGTGTTCGAGAAACGCCGGTGTCGTGCCGTAGGTGATCGGCCGCCCCGGCGCCCGACGCCGGCCGCGCGGACGCACCCAGCCCGTTTCCATCAGCACATCGAGCGTGCCGGCCGACGTGGCGACACCGCGGATCTCTTCGATTTCGGCGCGCGTCACCGGCTGGTGATAAGCGATGATCGCCATCGTCTCCATGGCCGCCTTGGACAGCTTGCGCTCCTCGTGAGCGTGGCGCTCCAGCAGATACGACAAGTCCTCGGCCGTACGGAACGCCCAGCGTCCGGCCACGCGCACCAAATTGATGCCGCGGGTCGCGTACGCCGCTTGCAGCTCACCGAGCAGCACCAGCACGGCAGCGTCGCCGAGACCGGGCAGCGCCTTGCCGAGCGTCGTCACGTCGAGCGGCTCGGACGCGGCGAACAACAATGCCTCCACAATGCGCAGCTTCTCCTGTCTGTCCGCTATGGGCGGACTGGCTGGCGCTGCGAGCGGGGTGGCGTTCGGCGGCGCCGGCACAGGATCGTCACCGGTTGCGCCGACCATGTCCTCGGAGGCCTCCAAATCGTCCGACGCCTCGCGGCGAAGCGCGCGGGGAAGCGTCATGCCACCCTCCATTTGCCTGCGAACCGCCCCTTGGCGATGTCGTGCACCAGCATAGGCCTACTCCACCCGCTGCCAGTCGCTGGCCGGCGCGTCGTCTTGCGCCCGCTTGCGCATGTAAATCGGCGCGAATGGAGCCGCCTGCTGCAATTCGACGAGGCCATCGCGCACCATCTCCAGGCTTGCGCCGAAACTCGACGCAACGGTCGTCTTGGCCATCTCCTGCGACGGCATATACTGTTCCAGGAACAACTCGAGCTGCACCCAATCGCCGCCGGAACGGCCGAGCAAAGCCTCAAGCCGCAGGCGTGCGTCTTTGAGCGACCATACGGTGCGCTTCTTGACGACGTGCACGCGCTTGACCACGCCACGGGAGCGCTGGTTGGCGTAGGCGTGCAGCAGATCGAAAATCTCGGCCGTGTACTCGCGCTCGCGAATGGTGCGCACGCCTTCCGGCATGCCGCGCGGAAACACATCCTGCCCAAGCCGCTTGCGCGTCATCAGCTGCGCCGCAGCCTGCCGCATGGCGTCGAGACGTTGCAGGCGGAAGGCCAGCCGCGCCGCCATCTCCTCGCCGCTTTCTGTGGGGTCATCCGATTTTTCGCGCGGCAACAACAGGCGCGACTTCAGAAACGCCAGCCACGCCGCCATCACCAGATAATCGCCGGCCAGTTCGATGCGCAGCGCCTTGGCTCCCATCACGAACGCGAGATACTGCTCGGCCAGCGCCAGCACCGACATTCTGGTGAGATCGACCTTGTGGGTCCGCGCCAGCGCCAGCAGCAGATCCAGCGGGCCATCGAAGCCGGAAACGTGGACATTGAGCGCATCCTCGGCGCGCACATCCACCACCACCGGCTCCGACCACGCGTCGGATTGCGCATCGGATATGGCGGGGATGCCGTTGGGCGCTGTGGGTTCGGTCGGGCTGGTCATCACGTTTCATCTGCTGTCGCGTGGCCGCAATGGTCGCCCGTGCATTATTTCACGATTCGCGAGCGGCCGTGGACGCAGCACTAACTGGTTGCCGCTACGCCCAAAACAGTGGCCAGGCAAGCCTCCGCCTCGGCCATGCTGAACGGCTGGGCCGTCCGCGTCACGGCCAGCGCGGCCTCAAAGCGCGTGCGCGGCGACCCTTCCAGCCGCGGCACGTTTGCAGCCACATCACGCATCTCGGCCATCCGGCCGTTGCAGTGCAGCGCCA
>JANYHP010000555.1 GCA_025359005.1 Hyphomicrobiaceae bacterium
TGGCGCTGACATTTGCTCACCAACATGCCGCGAAGGGAAGCAAATGTCAGCGCCGGAACACTAGTGCGCTCGATATCATTGAGCTCGCGTCCCAGTACGGCGGTGGCGTTATGGCCCGACTGCAGCAGCGGCCGGGAGAGCCGCGCCTGCTCACGCCGGTTGGTGGTCAATTCGTCGTTACCGCGTCCATAGCCGACAGTGCGGAGACCTCACACAACCGAACCGTCCGTGGTGTGCTGCACGCCCAAGGCCGGCCTGAAAGCATTGTCGCGCGCACGTGGCGCCATGTTCTGAAAGTCCTGGTCCGCGAAAGCGGATTCTAATTTTGAGCAGTCCGGCGTCGGGAGATGACCCTGCGTGCAGACGCGCGACCTGAGCTTTTATGGGACCTGCAAAACAACGCGAAACATGCCTATCCCTTCGCTTCCGGCTCTTGCAAAAAACCGCAATCCGTAGGGCGGAATAGCCGCTCCTTTGCGGCGGAATCCGCAATCACAAGCAAAGGTCTTGCGAAAGCGGGTGGCAATGGTCTCGCGTGTGACGGCTGACTACACTGCGCTCATCCGCCCTACAGGCCAAGTTTTTTGACAGCCGGAGACAAAGGGATAGCCATGCTCTCCTTTGGCGACAGCTGCTGAGCGCAGCACGATATCGACCGGCACGCGCGGGTATTCGTCCGATCAGCGGACGTTCCGTCCCTCGTCAAACCGTTCCGCGGCTACTCGAAGCCCGGCAGGGCGCGTGCGGCTCGTCGCCAGCCGCACCCCCGCCCTCTCACCCATGCCTCCCGTGGCAATGCTTGTACTTCTTGCCCGAGCCGCAGGGGCAGATCTGGTTGCGGGCGACGCGACCCCAGGTGGCGGGGTCGTCGGGGTTGGAGCCGGCATCGGCCTTGCGGACGGCGGTGGGCGTGCGCTTTTCGAGCACCTGGACCGGGCCGCGCGCTTCGGCGGCAAGTGCTGCATTGGCCATGGCCAGTTCGTCCTGGCCGGTGAAGGGGTCGATGTGATGGGCCTCCATCTCGGGCAGGTCGAGATCGTCGACGGAGGGGACGTGGTCCTCGGGCGCCAAGCGAATGTGCATGAGTTGGCCGACAGTGGCTTCCCGGAGCCGGGTGAGCATGCCCTCGAACAGATGGAAGCTCTCGCTCTTGTACTCGTTGACGGGGTCGCGCTGGCCGTAAGCGCGGAAGCCGATCACCTGGCGCAGATGTTCGAGCGTGACGAGATGCTCGCGCCAGAGATGATCGAGCGTCTGCAACAGCACCATCTTTTCGATCTGGCGCATGTTTTCCGGCCCGACTTCCTCGGCCTTTGTCGCGGCTTTCTCGTCGACGGCCTTCAGGACGCGCTCGGCGATCGCTTCCTCGGCGATGCCTTCCTCCTTGGCCCAGTCGTGGACGGGCAGGGCGACGTCGAACACGCGTCCAAGCTCTTCCTCGAGTTCCGCCGTTTTCCATTGTTCGGCGTAGGCGTTTTCGGGGATGTGGGCGGCCACCATCTCGTGCACGATCTGGTGGCGATAGGCCTCGACCTCGTCGGACACATCATCGGAGGCCATCAGCTCCAGCCGGCGGTCGAAGATCGCCTTGCGCTGGTCGTTCATGACGTCGTCGTACTTGAGCACGTACTTGCGGCTGTCGAAGTTGCGATTCTCGACCTTCTGCTGGGCCTTTTCGAGGGCCTTGTTGATCCACGGATGGGTGATCGCCTCGCCATCCTGCAGGCCGAGCGTCTGCAGCATCTTGTCCATGCGCTCGGAGCCGAAAATGCGCATCAGGTCGTCTTCGAGGCTGAGATAGAACTTCGAGCGGCCGGGGTCGCCCTGGCGGCCGGAGCGGCCTCTGAGCTGATTATCAATACGCCGGCTTTCGTGGCGTTCGGTGCCGACCACGTAGAGGCCGCCGGCGTCGAGGGCGGCCTGCTTCTTGGCGGCGACGTCTGCGGCGATGGTTTCGCGTTCGCTGGCGATCTCAGCGTCGGTCGGTGGGGTGCCGGCCGCGATCCGCTGCGTCTGCCAGTCCTTCAATCTGAATTCGATGTTGCCGCCGAGCTGGATGTCGGTGCCGCGACCGGCCATGTTGGTGGCGATGGTGACACCGCCGGGCACGCCGGCCTGCGCGATGATGGTGGCTTCCTGTTCGTGGAAGCGGGCGTTGAGCACGCTGTGGGGGATGAGCTCGCCGTTTTTGCCCGCGCTGCCGGCAAGAATGCCCTCGATGTGGGCGACGACGGCAGCGAGTTGCGTCTTGAGTTCCGGATCGAGATTGTCGGCGGGATCTGAACTGCCCATGCCGACGAGTGATTTCAGCCCGCCGGACGGTTTGGCCGTGCCATCGGCGACCGGCCGGTCGAGGCCGGCGAAGGCGCGGATGTAGGCGACGATGTCTTGTAGAAACGCACGGTCGGACAGCAGTGCCGAAAGCTGCTCGCTTTTTTCGATCGACGTGGTGCCCACAAGTACCGGCTGGCCGCGACGATGGCAGTCGGCGATCTCGGCGACGATGGCGCGCGCCTTTTCCTTGAAGGTGCGGTAGACTTCGTCGTGCTCGTCGATGCGCGAGATGTCGACGTTGGTCGGCACTTCCACGACGTCGAGGCCGTAGATGTCCATGAACTCGTTGGCTTCCGTCGACGCCGTGCCGGTCATGCCGGCGAGCTTGTCGTAGAGGCGGAAATAGTTCTGGAAGGTGATGGACGCCAGCGTCTGGTTCTCGGGCTGGATCTCGACACGTTCTTTGGCTTCCAGCGCCTGATGCAAACCTTCCGAGTAACGGCGCCCCTGCATCATGCGGCCGGTGAACTCGTCGATGATGATGACCTGGTTGTCCTTGACGATGTAATCCTTATCGCGCTGGAACATCTTGTGCGCCTTCAGCGCCTGATTGATGTGGTGCACGATCGAAACGTTGTCGATGTCGTAGAGGCTTTCGCCCTTCATCATGTCGGCTGAGCGCAGCAGGCCTTCCATGAATTCGTTGCCGGCTTCCGTCAGCGCGACCTGGCGCTGCTTTTCATCGACTTCGAAATGCTCGGGTTGCAGTTGCGGCATCAACGCATCAACGGCGATGTAGAGATCGGCGCGGTCTTCGACGGGGCCGGAGATGATCAACGGCGTGCGCGCTTCATCGACGAGGATGCTGTCCACTTCGTCGACGATAGCGAAGGCGTGGCCCCGCTGCACCATGTCGGAAGTGCGCATCTTCATGTTGTCGCGGAGGTAGTCGAAGCCGTATTCGTTGTTGGTGCCGTAGGTGACATCGCAGGCGTAAGCGGCGCGCCGCTCGTCGTCGTCGAGGCCGTGCACGATGCAGTCGACGCTGAGACCAAGGAAGCGATAGACCGCGCCCATCCAATCGGCGTCGCGCTTGGCGAGGTAGTCGTTGACGGTGACGACGTGCACGCCCTTGCCCGGCAGCGCGTTGAGGTAGACGGCGAGGGTGGCGACTAGGGTCTTGCCCTCGCCGGTTTTCATTTCGGCGATATCGCCGTCGTCGAGCACCATGCCGCCGATCATCTGCACGTCGAAGTGGCGTTGGCCGAGGGTGCGGCGCGCGGCCTCGCGGACGGTGGCAAAGGCGGGAACCAGCAGATCGCCAAGGTCGGTGCCTTGGGCCAACTGCGCGCGGAAGTCGGCGGTGCGCGCGCGCAGCTCGTCGTCGGTGAGTGCGCGCAACTCGGGTTCGAGCGCGTTGATGGCCGGCACGACGGCGCGGTAGGACTTGATCTTGCGATCGTTCGAGGTGCCAAAAATCTTGGCGGCAATCGCGTTGATGGACAGCATGGGCGGCGGGGTCCTTGCCGGCTCGGAGCGCGCGCCGGTGATCAGCTTGGGGTGCCCCGCCACAAACGACATGCGGCGAGGCCAGTGGCAGCGAAAGCGAACAACCCGCCCGGCAACAGCCGGCGCGGAAGCAGGGTACGATGGTGCGGAGCCGATCAGGCCGTCACGTCCTCCCACCCGGCGCCGGTTCCTCGCGACGAGGAGACGACGCCCGCGGCACGGGCCGGCCGGTCACAGTCAGGCGCCAGCCGGCAGCTTGGCCACCGTCCAGCAGATGGGGCGAGAGATAAGGAGCCCACCCCCCCTTGTCAACGCGACGCGGGGGCCGTGCAGGGGATTGCGTCGTGGCGCGCCGGCGTAGCGACGCCGCAGCCGGTCGTCAGATCAGTCAACCAATGGGGCGGGGAGCAACTGAAAAAAGCGGATCGCCGTTGCCACACTCATAGGCCGCAGGGCGGCGAAGCTGAAGCCCATGCCACCCTTTGGGACGGGGGCGATCCTGTCGGCGGGGGCTGGAATCGTGTGGATGGGCATGGCACCCTAAACCTGGAACAGTCTTCTGCGCGACCCTCCAGGCAAAGCGCGGAATTGATCTGGCAAGAGTGCGGGCAAAAACAGCAATCTGCAATCGGGAATTGCAGTGGTGATTAAGCGGCTGCGCAGACCATCGATTGCCGGCGCTGCGCTGCTTGTGCACGATCGGCGCCGCTGCCCGCACAAGGGTGCTGGACAGCCGGGATCCTTGCTCCTATAACCCGCTCGCTTCGCCGCGCCGGGTCACACAGGTTTCCCTCACCGTTACGCGAAATGCCCGGGTAGCTCAGTTGGTAGAGCATGCGATTGAAAATCGCAGTGTCGCCAGTTCAATTCTGGCCCCGGGCACCATTGTTTTCAAGGGTTTGGCCGATTTTGAAGGCACTCCCAAAAACACCAACCCCTCGCCAACCCCTCAGTCTGGCCATTTTCCCGAGCGTTTCGACTGCCTCATTGAGGGGTTATTGCTTCGGCGCTTACACAGCGGACTGAACTGTCAACGCCGGAGCAATTTTGCCTCGGCGGGTGGGAGTAATAATGCATCACTTTTGAACGCAAGAAGGCCACCGCGCGCGGCGGCCTTCTTGCGTTCGCGGCTCTTTTTTAGCCCTATTCGCTGGGCAGCACGGTGTCGGCGTTGGCTTTTCCGGTGCGGCGCTTGGACTGCGCCAGCCGGTAACTCTCGCCGTTCATTTCGAGGATGTGCACGTGGTGCGTCAACCGGTCGAGCAGCGCGCCAGTCAGGCGGTTGGAACCGAATACACTCGTCCAGTCGTCGAACGGCAGGTTGGATGTGACAATCGTGCTGCCGCGCCCGTAGCGCTGGCTGACCACCTCGAACCGCAGCTCGTCGCCGGTCTGTAGGAGCGGCACATAACCCAGTTCGTCAATGATCAGCAGTTTGTGGGAGGCCAGTTGGCGCCGGAGCCGGAGCAGCCGCTTTTCATCACGGGCCTCGATCAGTTCATGCACGGTTGCCGCGGCGTTGACGAAGCCGACTAACAAGCCCCTCTGGCAGGCCGCCAACCCCAGCCCAAGTGGAGAGTAGAGGGCAGCAGCAGCTACGCAGGTAAGGTATCGAACGAGATTGCCGGAGTTATCGTCTCGACCGACCGATGCTGCCGCTATCGCCATCGTGTCCGCCATCGCAAGTCGGTACGTAATCGGAAAACAGGTCATCGATCGCGTCGGGGTTGCCAGCGCTCGTTGTCGGCGCCTTGTAGCGGTAGCCCACCGTATAGAGCGTGTTGCAGTCGTCGCCACGCGGTCGCTGCTGCAATGAGGGCTGGCGTTTAGGTACGAATTTAGGTACGCAACGCCGATCGATCCTTTATTAAGTCACTGATTTATCGTATGAATTAGAAATGCAAATTTATTGGTTGGGGAACTAGGATTCGAACCTAGACAGGCAGAGTCAGAGTCTGCAGTCCTACCATTAGACGATTCCCCATTGCCGGTAGCCGTGGCGTGCATCATCGGCGATCCACGATGGGCTGGTGTATAGCGATGTCCCTTTGGCCCGGCAAGGCTTGTTCTGTCCGACACGCTTATCGGCGCGTCCTGGTCGGCTTATTCACCTGTGAGGCGCGGACTGCCTCGGCAGCCTGCACAAGAGCACGGAGCCGAGCAAAGTAGCGGCTGCCGCGAAGTCCGGCAATGGCCTAGTCTA
>JANYHP010000611.1 GCA_025359005.1 Hyphomicrobiaceae bacterium
CACCCAGCGGAGGCAGACGTGGGTTCCGGCCGCCGCCGTGATTGTCCATGGAAAGCACCAGCCGTTGCAGTGAAACATCGGCAACGTCCACAGGTATATCGGATGCTTGGACAATCCCGCGGCCATCACATTGGCGTAGCACATGAGCGCCGCGCCCCGATGATGCGTGACCACGCCCTTGGGATTGCCGGTGGTACCGGAGGTGTAGCCGAGCGCGATGGCCTCCCACTCGTCCGCCGGCCAGCGCCAGGTGTGCGTGGCATCGCCGGTGGCAATGAAGCGCTCGTAGTCGAGTTTGCCGAGCAGGGCGCCGGTCTGCGGGAACTCGGCGTCATCGATGTCGATGACACGCGGGCGCACCTTGGCCAGTGCCAGCGCCTCATTCATGACGGGGGCAAACTCGCGATCTGTCAGCAACACCTTGGTGTCTGCGTGATCCAGTTGGAAGGCAATGATCTGGGCGTCGAGGCGCGTGTTGATGGTGTGCAGGGTGGCGCCGGTCATGGGCACACCGTAATGAGCCTCCAGCATCTCAGGCGTGTTGGCGAGCATGGCGGACACGGTATCACCCGGACCGATACCAAGGATCTTCAGGGCCGCTGCAAGCTGGCGCGCGCGGGCATAAAAATCGCGGTAGCTGCGCCGCAGCGAGCCATGCACGATAGCCGTCACATCCGGGTAGGTGGCGGCGGTGCGTTCCAGGAAGCTCAACGGCGTCAACGCCTGGAAATTGGCCGGCACCCGGCCGAGGTCGGTTTCATAAGCGTTGGCTGTGGTCGGCGTGGTCATGCGGGGCGGTCCCTGTCCTGTGCGGCTGGCCAGTAAAGGCCATGCAGGCTGCCAATTCAATCGCGCCTTTGGTCGGCGCGCCACCTCGCGGACTGCAGGTGACCCCGGCTTGCGCGAGCGGGCCGGACCTGCTGTCTTAGTGCTCACGACCAACGTCGCTCCCGACCCGACAACAAGGCACCCGTCAATGAAAGCTGCCGTCCTGACCGCGCTCAACACGCCGCTGCAGATCCTCGACGTCGTCCAGGAGGGGCCGAAGGCGGGTGAAGTGCGTGTGCAGATGAAGGCCACGGGCGTCTGCATGAGCGACTGGCACATCATGAACGGCGACTGGCCGACCAAGCTGCCCATCGTGCCGGGACACGAAGCAGCTGGCATCATCGCCGAAGTCGGCCCCGGCGTCACGCGCGTCAAGGTGGGCGATCACGTCATCTTCTCGTTCAAGCCCAATTGCGGCCATTGCAGCTATTGTGCGCGCGGCCGTTCGGTTCTGTGTAACGGCCACGCCGACACACCCGGCTATCGTCTCTACGACGGCACCGCGCGCATGTCCCTGAATGGGGAACCAGTCAATCAGATGGCGCGCGTCGGGACATTTGCCGAGAGCGCCGTGTGCTCTGAGGAAAACGTCGTGCCGATCCGCAAGGATATGCCGTGGGCGCAGGCGGCGCTCGTCGGCTGTTCGGTGGCGACCGGCGTCGGCGCGGTGACGCGTCATGCCAAAGTGCCGGCGGGATCGACGGTGGTGGTGATCGGCTGCGGCGGCGTCGGGCTCAATATCGTGCAAGGTGCGCGGCTGGCGGGCGCCAGGAAAATTATCGCCGTCGATCTGCTCGACAACAAACTCGAATACGCCAAGACCTTCGGCGCCACCGAGACCATCAATGCGAAAACCGGCAATGTCGTGAAAGAGGTGCGGGCGCTGACCGGAGGGCTCGGCGCGGACTATGCCTTCGACGCCATCGGCAGCGAGGCGACAGTGATGCAGATCGTCGACGTCGTGGCGCCCGGTGGCCGGGCCGTGATGGTCGGCATTCCCGCCGTTACCGTCAAGGCGGGCATCTCTCCGGCCTTCATGGTGTTCCAGGAAAAATCGCTCACAGGCAGCTTCTACGGCTCGGTCGAGCCGAGTGTCGATTTCCCGATCCTCTGCGATCTCTACATGGACAAGAAACTCAATCTCGACGGCCTTATCAGCCGCACCTACACGCTCGATGAAATCAACGAGGGGTTTGCGCAGCTGCGTGCCGGCTCGGTCGCTCGCGGCGTGGTGATGTTTGATTGAAGGCGCGCTCGCGTGCGACCAATGGAGTTTCCAGATGACGCCTGAACAGAAGCTCAATTCGCTGGGGCTTTCGCTCCCTGAAATGCCAAAGCCCGTTGCCAACTACGTCTCCTATAAGCGGTGCGGCGATATGCTGTATCTATCGGGGCAAGGGCCGCGCCGCAACGATGGCACCATGCACGTCGGCAAGGTCGGCAAGGACGTGACCACCAAGCAGGCCTACGAGCACGCCAGGCTCGTCGCGTTGGGGCTGCTGGCCGCCATGAAGCAGGCGGCCGGCGATCTGGCGAAGGTGGAAGTGATCAAGGTACTTGGCATGGTCAATGCCACGCCCGAGTTCGGCGATCATCCCGCCGTCATCAATGGGTGCTCGGACCTGTTCGTGGAAGTGCTGGGTGATCGGGGGCGGCACGCGCGTTCGGCTGTCGGCATGGGCTCGCTGCCGATGCATATCTCGGTGGAAATCGAAGCCATCTGCCGCATTCATCCGTGACAGGCAGCGATGCGGTTTTTCTTTCCTGACGTGCCCGCCATTCCGCTGCCGCCAGGGCATCGCTTTCCATCTGGGAAATATGCGGCGCTGCGCGCGATCATCGATGCCGAGAAAATTCTGGGTCGCGCGTCGCTGGTCGGGGCCGAGCCAGCAGCACGGCACGATCTGCTGCGCGCGCACTCAGCCGGTTACGTGGATGCCATGCTGGCCGGCGCCATAGCGCCCGAGGCGATGCGGCGCATCGGTCTGCCGTGGAGCGAGACGCTGGTGGCGCGCTCACGTGCAACCGTGGGCGGCGCAATCGCCAGCGGCCGGGCAGCGCTTGACAATGGCCTGTCCGGACAGTTGGCGGGTGGCACGCATCATGCCCATCGCGATTTTGGCTCGGGCTTCTGCGTATTTAATGATCTGGCTGTTGCCACCCTGACCCTGCTCGACGAGGGCCTCGTCTCGCGCGTCGCCATCGTCGACACGGACGTGCATCAAGGCGACGGCAACGCGGCGATCCTGGGCGGTGACCCGCGCGTATTCGTGCTCTCGGTCCAGGGCGCGCGCAATTTCCCCTTCCGCCGCGTAGCCTCGACGCGCGATGTCGATCTGCCCGATGGTACCGGAGATGCCGCCTATCTCGCGGTCCTGGCCGGTGCCCTCGACGACGTGTGGGCATTCAGACCGGAGTTGGTCTTTTTTCTCACGGGTGCCGATCCGCTGGCCGAGGACCGGCTCGGGCGCCTGGCCTTGACGCACCGCGGGTTGATGGCGCGGGACCGGCTGGTGCTCGATGGCTGCAAATCGCGGGCGATCCCTGTGGCGATCGCCATTGGCGGCGGCTATGCCGAACCCATCGACGCGTCGGTTCAAGGCTACGCCAACACGTTCCGCGTCGCGGCAGATCTCTGGCGATTGTAGGCCGCTCTCAGAACAGACGCGCGCCGTTGGGCACCGCGCGTTCGGGGGCGATCAGCACGACTTCGCCTTCGGCCGACGGAAAACCAAGCGTCAGCACCTCGCTCATGAATTTGCCGATCTGACGGGGCGGAAAATTGACAACCGCTGCCACCTGCCGGCCGATCAGCGCGGCGGGGTTGTAAAGTGCGGCGATCTGCGCCGAAGAGCGCTTGATGCCGATCGTCGGTCCGAAATCGATCTTCAGCTTGAGCGACGGCTTGCGCGCTTCCGGATAGGGCTCGGCCTCGACAATGGTGCCGACGCGGACGTCGACCGCCAGAAAGTCATCGAAGCCGATTTCCGGCGCGCGCGTGCTGGTCGTGTCCAGATGCATGGTTTCCCCAGGATTTACGATATGCGGGCTTAGGCCGCGTCCGGACGGCCGGTGGCTGAAGCTGCCGATGCTGGCCCCGCCGGTCCGGCTTCGGGTGTGGCACCCGGCCGCCGCTTGAAGATCGAGCCGAGTGTTTCCGACAGCACACCGGGCAGGTCGGTGGCGATACGGCCGACGCCTGAGACCGCGCTTTCAAACGACTTGATGGTGCTCTCGCCCCGGCGTAGGCGGCGATCCAGCGCTGCCATGGTGCGCGCGAGACCGGGGTCGTCGTCGGCGAGCCAGGTGCGGAACACGGACGAATAGAGCGAGCCGAGACCGCCGGTGCGGACGAGGCCGGCCGGGCCGTCGGCGTCGATACCGGCGGCCGTCAGCATCCAGCGCTGCGCGTTGAGGTAGGGCATCAGCAAGGTCGTATCGGCCGGCGTCGCGGCAGTGATCGACCGCAGCGCCGTCTTGTAAGGCAGCAGCACGTCGAAGCGGCTCATGATCACCTCGAACAAGGCGTCACGCCGCGCGCCCTCGGCCACCTTGGTCGGCGCCCGCTTGAGCATCTCGTCGTCGACCAGGCGCATGAACAGCGCGATGATCTGGCTCTTGGAGCCAGCGGCCCGACGCACCTCGTCGAGCGGCAGCGCGGCCGCGTCGGCAATGTCCAGCAGGCTGACCTCGGCCCAGGGACGCGTTTCGGCGAGTTTCAAGGCGGCGGCGATGAGCTTTCCGCGCGGCGTCGTGGTGTCGATCATGGCGTTGGTGCCTCCAAGGCCAATGTAGGCATCGTCAGGGCGTCCGGAAAGGGGCAAGCGCACCGTTGCGTCGTTCCGCCCGATCGCGCTTGGCGGCTCATGCCTGAACCCAGCGGGATCAAGGAACCATGCGCGTGATCTCTGGGATGCAGAAATCGAAGTCGCAGCCGCGCTCGGCCTGGGTGACGGTATCGAAGTAGAGCTTTTCATAGCCGCGGCGGCCGGCGCCAGTGGGGGCTGCGGGCAGGGCGGCACGGCGGCGGGCGAGTTCCTCGTCGCTCAAGAGCACGTCGATGCGGCGCCCGGCCGTATCGAGGCGGATCTGGTCGCCCGACTGCACCAGCGCCAGCGGTCCGCCGAGGGCTGCTTCCGGCGAGATATGCAACACGATGGTGCCGAAGGCCGTGCCGCTCATGCGTGCGTCTGAGATGCGCACCATGTCGGTGACGCCGGCCCGCAGCAGCTTCTTGGGGATCGGAATATAGCCCGCTTCCGGCATACCGGGCGCGCCCTTTGGGCCGGCATTCTGAAGCACCAGAATGTCGTCGGCCGTCACGTCGAGGTCGTCGCTGTCGATGCGGGCTGCGAGGTCGGCGAGATCGGCGAACACCACGGCGCGGCCCGTATGCTGGAGCAGCGACGCGCGGGCGGCAGCTTGCTTAATGATGGCGCCTTCAGGGGCCAGATTGCCGCGCAGCACAGCCATGGCACCGCTGGGCGCGACGGGAGCGTCGCAGGGTTTCACGACGTCTTGCGGCCAGGCGGGCGGCAGCCCGGCGAGGTTTTCTGCCATCGTGCGGCCGGAGACGGTGAGGCTGCTGGTATCGACCATCGGCCCCAAGGCGCGCAGCATGGCCGTCAACCCGCCGGCGCGATGCAGATCCTCCATGTAGCCCTGCCCGGTGGGCTTGAGGTCGACGAGCACGGGGGTCTCGCGGCCCATCCGGTCGAAGCCGGCCAGATCGATGCCAATGCCGCAGCGGCCGGCGATGGCGGTCAAATGGATCAGCGCGTTGGTCGACCCGCCAGCGGCCAGCACGACCCGAAGCGCGTTCTTGAAGGCAGTCGGTGTCATGATCTGAACGGGCGTCAGGTTCTCGGCAGCCATGGCGACGGCGCGTGTGCCGGTCATTTCGGCGAGCCGGCGGCGTTCGGCCATAACGGCGGGAATGGTGGCGCCGCCCGGCAGCATCATGCCCATCGCCTCGGCGGCCAGCGCCATGGTGCTGGCAGTCCCCATGACGCCGCAGGTGCCGATGGTGGGCGCGAGTTCGCCGTTGATCTCGCCGATCTGGGTGTCGTCGAGGGCGCCGGCGCGATAGCGGCCCCAGTAGCGGCGGCAGTCGGTGCAGGCGCCGAGCCGCTCGCCGCGCCAACTGCCGGCGAGCATGGGGCCGGTCACCAAGAGGATGGCAGGAACATTGGCGCTGGCCGCCCCCATCAGCAGGGCGGGCACGGTCTTATCACATCCCCCCAACAAAATGACCGCGTCCATGGGTTGGGCACGGATCATTTCCTCCACGTCCATGGCCATCAGGTTGCGCAGGTACATGGATGTCGGGTTGGCGAAGCTCTCCTGGATGGAAATGACCGGGAACGGGATCGGAATGCCTCCGGCCAGCAGCACGCCGCGCTTGGCCGCCTCGATCAGGTCTGGAATGTTGGAATGGCAGGCGTTGTAGCCCGAATTGGTGTCGACGATGCCGATGATGGGGCGATCGAGGGCCTCATCGGTGTAGCCAAGCGCCTTGATGAACGCCTTGCGGAGAAACACCGAAAACGCCGCATCGCCGTAATTGGCGAGGTTGCGGCGCATGCCGGTGGGCGGGGGGGCGGGTTTGGACATATCTACGGCTCACTCCACGTAATGCGTCTTGTCGCTGGCCAGCAGCGCTCGGATGTTTTCGGGGCACACCAGTCCGGCGCGGATCTTGGCCTGCATCTCGCCTTCGAGGCGGCGGATGTCGTCGAGTTGGGCGATGATATCGGCGACGCGCCCTTGCGGGATGACGACGGTGCCGTCGCGGTCGCCGACGATCACGTCACCGGGCGCGATGGCCATCCCGCCGGCCACGATCGGCAGGCCCACTTTTCCGGGGCCGCTTTTTACGCAGCTGTTGGGGGTGATGCCGCGCGCGTGGACGGGCAATCCGGCGGCGATGATGCCATCCAGGTCGCGCGCCATGCCGTCGATGACGATGGCGCGGACGCCGGCATTCTTGGCCATCATCGCGATATTGTCGCCGACTGAGGCCGAGCGCGTGAAGCCCTCCCCCGCCACCACGATGACGTCGCCCGGCTTCACGAAGGCCAGCGAGGCTAAGATCGCCAGATTATCGTCGGGAAAGGTTTCGACGGGGAAGGCGATCCCGGCGAACCGGGTGCACGCAGGGTCAACCGGCTTGATGGCCGCATTCAACGCGCCACGCCCCATCAGCGCGTCGATCACATGCCCCGTTTGGGCTCCAAGCAGTTTGTCCACCAGCGCCAAATCAGGCCGCGGAAAGTCGCGGCGGATCGTAAGTAAAGGCGGGTCTTTGATCATCGTGGCGACTTCCGAGTGTGTGGCACGGCGCCACTCGATCAAAAAACCCTAGTGTGGCGTCGCGCCTTAGTTGATCGGTGCTGCGGTTTGGCAGGTATCAACTAAGGCGCGCTGAACGCCACGCTAAGCCAATGATTTTTCTAGGAGCCTGCCCAGATAGTACGAACTTCGGAGCAGTTGTAGAATGAGATTCTTCGCTACGCACCTTTCCACGCGGCCGTCTGCGCGAAACAGTGCCTCAGGTCGACCAGAGGTCAAAA
>JANYHP010000651.1 GCA_025359005.1 Hyphomicrobiaceae bacterium
GCGGCATGTTGGTGAGCAAATGTCAGCGCCATAAGGAACACTAGCAACATTAGGTTTCTAGTGCAGCTTTTGCATCTGACGTTTGGTCACCAGTCTTGCCGCAAACGGGTACCAAACGTCAGATGCGCTGCACTAGAGCGCTTTCCACTTGGTTTGGATCGAGGAAAGCGCTCTAGCCCTTTGTTTATCGCATTTTCTGCACCAAACCGGTGTCCACTTTGGTGGAAAATGCTCTAGTGACAGGATCGCGACATGGCTGAAGTAGCCCAACTTTTCGAAGACCTCGAACCGTCGCCGCGGCTGCTGATGGGGCCGGGGCCGGTGGATGTGTATCCGCGCGTGCTCAGGGCGATGAGCGTGCCGATCCAAGGGCAGTTCGACCCCGAATTCCGGCGCTATATGGGCCAGGTGATGGCGCTTTACCGGCAGGTGTTCCGGACCAAAAACGCGCAGACGCTGCTCATCGACGGGACGGCGCGGGCGGGGCTGGAAGCGTGCATGCATTCCGTCATTGCGCCGGGCGACAAGGTGCTCGTGCCGATCTTCGGGCGGTTCGGACATTTGAAGACCGAGATCGCAAAACGCGCGCGGGCGGAGGTGATTCCTTTGGAGATCACTTGGGGCACGGTGTTTGAGCCCGGCCAGATCGAGGCGGCGCTGAAGCAGCACAAGCCGCGCATGGTGGCGATCTGCCAGGGCGATACATCAACGACGATGCTGCAGCCGCTCGCCGAGATCGGGGCGCTGTGCCGGAAGCACGACGCGATCCTGTTCGTGGACGCGACGGCGTCGCTGGCGGGCAATGCGTTCGAGACGGATGCGTGGCAGATCGACATGGTGGCGACGGGTTTGCAGAAGTGCCTGTCGGGGCCGCCGGGCGTGGCGCCGGTGACGTTCAACGAGCGGGTGGTGGAGATTCTGAACCATCGGCGCCATGTGGAGGCGGGGATCAAGCCGCCGGACTTCGTCGAGGGCAACGGGCCGATCATTCAGTCGAACTATTTCGACTTGGCGATGATCATGGACTACTGGGGCCCCAAGGCGCTGAACCACCACACAGAGGCGGCGTCAATGCTGTATGCGGCGCGGGAGTGCGCGCGCGTGGTGCTGGAGGAAGGTATCGACGCAGGTGTGGCGCGGCATGTGCTGACGTCGAAGGCACTGCGGGCGGGGTTGGAGGCGATGGGTCTCGAACTCTACGGCGATGCGAAGCACCGGATGGCGAACGTGACTGGCGTGATGATCCCGAAGCAGATCAAGAACGGCGATGGCGTACGAGCGGCGCTGCTCACGGATTTCGGGATCGAGATCGGCACGTCGTTCGGGCCGCTGGCCGGCAAGGTGTGGCGCATCGGGACGATGGGGTACGGGTGTCGCAAGGCGAACGTGCTGCGCTGCCTGACGGCGCTGGAGACGGTGCTGCGGCGGCATGGGTTTGGCGCGCCGGCGGGTGCGGGCGTCGATGCGGCGTATAAGGTTTACGACAATGGCTGATGTGATGGGCGATGGAATTGCCGGCGCCGTGGTGGAGGCTGCGCTGGAGCAAGCGGGCGCGCGGGCGCTGCTGACCACGCCGGTGCGGGTGATCAACATGGGGCTCGAGGGGTTCGCCACGGAACTTGCGGCGCAGGGCGTGGCGGTTACGCACGTGCAGTGGAGCCCGCCAGCGGGTGGGGACGAGCGGCTGGCGGCGTTGCTGGGGAAGTTGGGGCTGTGAAGGGTGGGTGACGTTGCGCGAGCAGCGGCGTCGTCCGAGCTGATTTCCAACCAACACAAACACATCATGAGCCGCCGGCGAATCTCGGTTTTCGCAACAGCGCGGGATCGACGCCTTGGGCCTGAGCAGACATCGATGCAGCAAACGACAAGGCGTGACGCGCACGCTTGACTCATCACTGCGCATCGAGTTACTTCAATGATAGAAGTAACTCGAGTGATGGGCTGTGAAGCAGAAATCCTTTGCGGGCATGCGGTGTTCGATCGCGGGTGCTTTAAATTTAATCGGAGACCGGTGGGCCTTGCTGCTTATCCGTGACTTGTCGCTCGGCTTGCGGCGCTACGATGATTTGCGCGAGAGCATCGGCATTCCCAATGCAACGCTGACGGAACGACTGAAACTTCTCGTCGCACGGAACATAGTCGAGCGGAGGCAGTACCAGGATCGGCCGCTACGATTCGAGTATCGCCTAACTCCTAGAGGTCGGGATTTGTGGAAGGTCAGCACCGCGCTACGAGAATGGGGCGATCGTTGGAACGCCACAGGCTTTGATGCTCCAGCGGTAGAAGTTGTTGATCGCTTGACCGGGCGAAAGCTGGTGCTGGCGCTGGTCGATCCCAAAACGGGTTCAGCGATCCCACGAGACCGCATTCAGTATCGCCCGGGTCCGGGTGCAGACGAAACTGTCCGCAAGCTCCTCGGCGAACTCAACCTAGGTGTCGGCAAATGAGCCGGCCACAGCAGCGGGGCGGCAGCGCAAACCGCGCGGCCCTTTCCATCAATCCCGATCATTAAAGATTGTGAGCCCGCGAAATGTTCGATGAAGCCAATGCAGCGCTCGACGGCCTTCAACAGATCCAAGCCATGGTTTCGAGCAATCGCAAGGCGCCGATGATAGAAAAGCTCGGTCTCGACCTGGTCGAAGTCGAGCGCGGCCACGCTGTCTTTGAGGGAACGCCAGATCGTAGCGTGTACAATCCTCTTGGCGGCGTGCACGGCGGCTATGCAGCGACCTTGCTCGATAGCGCCTGCGGTATCGCAGTTCATTCGCAGCTCGGGCCGCGCCGGGGACATAGTACCCTGGAACTCAAAATCTCCTATCTGCGTGGCCTAACCGAAGCGAGCGGAGTAGTTCGCGCTGTCGGTCGCGTCACCGCCATGGGACGCCGCGTCGCTTTCGCCGAAGCCAGCCTTCACGATGCGGCTGGTCGACTTTGCGCAACTGCAACGTCGACCCTATTGGTATTCGATATCGAGAGCTGAAACCGCTGTCGCTAACAAGCGGACGGTATTTCAATCCATTTGGCCGACGCAGTTGTTGCGCGTGAACCAAGCGAGGGCGTGTCATGAACGGGACTAGCGAGGAGAGCGCAACAGCCACCGGCACTTCAGGTTTGCTGCTGGCAATTCTGGCGTCACTTGCGGCCTTGGGCACACTGTCGACAAATATCCTCCTGCCATCACTACCAAGTTTGGCCGCCTCCTTCGCTATTCCGACGGCCGCCACGGGTTCCTTGATGAGTTCATTCTTCGCGACGTTTGCCCTGGGTCAGCTTTTCGTGGGCCCACTCTCCGATCGCTTTGGCCGGCGCTCCATAGTTTTAGGCGGGCTCGTGACATTCATTGTCGGCAGCGTAATTTGCGCAATGGCGTCGACACTCGATATCGTAATTTTGGGCCGTGTCATTCAGGCGATCGGCGTGTCGGCTGCCTCGGTTCTGTCGCGCGCGATCGCTCGCGATCTGTTCTCTGGAAACGAGTTGGGACGCGTCCTTTCGTTCATCACCGTTGCTATGGCTGCAGCACCCGGTTTCTCGCCCCTGCTCGGTGGGGGGCTCGACCATGTATGGGGTTGGCGTTCTGCTTTTATCGCGGTCGCTTTGTTCGGAGTTATCATTGGCATTGCATATGCGGCTTGCGTTGGAGAGACGCATCACGCTTCTCGCGACAAGCTCAATCTTGTGGCAATTTTTCGAGGTTACGTGTCGCTTCTGCGAGATCGGCGGTTCATCGTGCCTGCCGCAAGCGTCGCAACATTGATCGGCGGCCTGTTCGCCGTCTTCACGATCACCCCGGCTATTCTCGTCGACGGCCTCGGCTTCTCACCTATGGCCCTAGCAATGTTCTACGCTGGGACGGTGTTCGTGGTCTTCGGCGCAGGCTTCTCTGCTCCGAGGTTGACGCAACGAGCAGGTCTCGCATCGGTGACGAGGGCAGGCTTGATGTTTGCGAACGCGGGTTGCTTGGTCATGCTCATTCTGGCCGGCATCGGGTTTCACAGCTTCTCGAGCTATTTGCTGCCGATGCTCGTGTTCTTATTCGGGATGGGCCTTGCAAATCCCACAGGCACGGCTCTCTCGATGTCGCCTTTTGGCGAGCGCGCCGGCTCTGCATCAGCGCTTCTTGGTTTCATGCAAATGGCCACGGCAGCACTGGCAATCGTTTCCACGATTGCACTGCCTGTTTCGGCCTTTTTCGCGTTGTCGATTGTTCTCGCAATCCTAACGACCATGGCCGTCCTGATCTTCACTCTGCGAGTATGATCGGAACCGCGACCAGCCAGCCGGGCCACGACGTTGGCACCATAAAGTCGCGGTGCAACACCTTGCCCCATCTCGACGGGCGATCGAAATTGCTGCTGGGAACGCGATGGAGGCGTGGGCGGATTTGCTTGGCGAGCGATGAGCCTGTGGCCGGCGCTAATTCCCCATCACGCCTGTGCCGAGGGTGTATTCGTCGGCGCGGGCGCGGTAGGTGAGGCCTTTGCGGAGGGCCCAGGAGCGGACGGGGTAGAAGATAGGGATGATGCCGCCTTCGGCGATAGCCAGCGCGCTGGCCTGGGCGAGCAACTCGGCGCGTTGTGCGGGGTCCATCATGGCCTGGGCGGCTTCGATCAGCGTGTCGACGTCGGCGTTGGAGAAGCGGCCGCGGTTGGCGGCGCCAGCGCCGGTGGCTGCTGTGACGGTGTGGACCAGGGCATTGAGGCTGTCGGAGACTTCGCCGGTATCGGAGCTGCGGCCGGCGAGGATGACGGAGAACTCGGGGCGGCCTTTGTCGCCGGAGGTGGCGCGGGCAAAGAATTCCCCCGCCGACAACAGCACGACGTTGGTCTCGATGCCGATGCGTTGGAGCATGGGGGCGATCGCCTCGGCGACCTTGACGTCGTTGGTGTAGCGGCCGGACGGGCCGTGCAGCGTGAGCCGGAAGCCGTTGGGGTAGCCGGCGTCGGCGAGCAGCTTCCTGGCGCCATCGGGATCGTAGGCCGTGGGCTTCAGCGCCGACGAGGTGCCGACAAAGCCGTCGGCGAGGAACTGGCTGGCTGAAATGGCAGCGCCGCCCATGACGCGGCTGACCAGGGCATCGCGGTTGAGGGCCTTGGAGAGCGCGAGGCGGACGCGCTTGTCACGCAGGGGATTGGCGATTTCGGTGCCATCGCGCGCCACGACATAGGGCGACTTTTCGCGGAACTGATCGAGGTGGAGGTAGATGACGCGCTGTGTCACTGCCTGGACCAGCTCGAAGCGGGGATCGGCCTTGAGGCGGACAAGGTCGGCGGTGGGCACGTCCTCAATCATCTCGACGTCGCCGGCGGTGAGGGCGGCGACGCGCTGCGTGCCGTCGGGGATGGGTTTGAGGGTGATCCGCTCCCAGCGCGGCGGTTCGCCCCAATAGGCATCGTTGCGGGCGAGAACGAGCGACTGGCCGGGGACGAATTCGGCGACCTTGTAGGGGCCGGTGCCGATGGCGGCCTTAGCGGAGTTGAAGTCGTCGGTGCGGGTGGTGCGGGCCTTGCCGCGCTGGACGATCATGATGCGGGCGACTTGATTGAGGACCAGCGGATCGGGCGCGATGGTGGTGACCTCGACGGTGAGATCGTCGACCTTGCGGACTGTCTTGCCCTTGATGGCAGACGCGAAGCTCGAGGGGCTGCCCGGCACAGACGGCGCGCGCTCGAAGCTGAAGACGACGTCGTCGGCGGTGAACGGCTTGCCGTCGTGCCAGACGACGCGGGGGCGGAGCTTGAAGGTCCACGTCAGGTCGCTGGTGCGCGTCCAGCTTTCGGCGAGGCCCGGGGCTAAGCCGCCACGCTCGTCGACCTGGATCAGCCGCTCATAGATGTGAGACAGCGCGCTGTCGTTGGGGGTGAGATTGTGAAAGTGGGGGTCGAGCGATGTCGGCTCGGCGAGGACGCCGATGCGCAAGGCTTCTGCCGATGCGGTGGCGCCTGCGCCGTGAAGGCTGGCAACAACGAGTGCGCACGCAACCATGAACAGCACGGCCAGGGCGCGTGCTGCGGCCTTCACATCCATCTGGCCCTTCGCCTGGGGCACGGTGTTGTCCTTGGTCCGTTGCGCGAAGCCTTCGGCGGCATCCGCGCAACGGTAACACAAGGACCGTGGCCAGAGAACGGCGGAGATATGCTTTTGCGGATGGCGGCTACCAGCTGCGGCGGGGGCCGGTGTCGATGTGGAACAAGCCGCCGCCGTAGTGCTTCAGGCCGCCGACACTGCCGTTGCCGGACAGGTAGGCGTAGACGGAACCCGTTGAGCCATGGACGCGGAAATCGACGGCCTGTCCGGACAGGTGGTAGCTTTGGCCAGCACCACCGGCAGCGCGGTTTTGGGACCCGCTGCGACAGGTGGATGTGACCGTTATGGGTCCGAACGTGCCGACCAATTCGGCAAGGACGCCGCGGAGCGCGCCCGGGACACAGCCGGACGAGGCCTGCCAGGTGATACCGCCGCCGCTGAGGCTGCCGGAAAGGGCCGCGGACCGCACTTCGGATTTGCTTTCAGTGTCGGTTTCGCGCACGCGGGCGGGGCGCGCCCTGGCAGCTGCAGCGCGACGCCGGGTGGCTGGTTTCTGAGCGTCGGTATCGCTAGAAGTCTGGGCTGAGCCACCGCTGGCGATCAGGGTGTCGATCCAGCCGGAGCCGTCCTGGGCGCGGGCTGCGGACGGGGCCAATGCACATGCTGCGAGACTTGTTGCGGCCAAAACTAAAAGGCCCCGGGCGGACGCCAGGGGCGCGAACGATCCATCATGCGTCATGCAAATTCCTCGTCTGGGCACGATGTGCCGTCGGGGTGGCTGGTTGCGATATCTCGGTGCGCGCCGCGACGATCCCACTTTCAGGAGTCGTCGGAGACGGGGCGGGGAACCGGAGCGCCGTTCAGCCGTGCAATGAGCATGCTGCACCGCACAAGGCACGCGTAAGCATTTGTTAGCGTTAACGCGGATCGGCCCGGTGGCAGGACCATGGCAGCCGCGCTTGCCTCTGCTCGCGCCGCCGCCGTCCGCTTTGTCTTTGATTGCGCGTGCCGACACCGCTTCCCCGCAGGGGGACTTCCAAGTGGTCGCGCGGAGCCGGCCGGCACGCGCGGCCAGCGGGAGCGTTACTTGCCGGTTGCTTACCAGCTACGCCGGGGGCCGGTGTCGATGTGGAAGAGCCCGCCGCCGTAATGCTTCAGTCCGCCGACGTTGCCGTTGTCGCGCAGCGACGCGTAGGCCGCGGAAATGTTGGAGTGGATGCGGAAGTCCACGGCTTCGCCATCGAGGTGGTAGGACTTCGGCGCGCCGCCGACGGAGCGGTTGTGGGACTTGCTGCGGCAGGTGGAATTCACCGTGACGGGACCGAAGTTGGATGCCAGCGAGCCGACGATGCCGCGCAGGGTGCCGTTGAGACAGCCGGCATCGGCCGTCCAGTTGACCGAACCGCCCGACAAGCTGCGGCGCGGACGCTCGGGCTTGTCGGAAGCATCGTTACGGGTGGTGCCGAGGCTGGCCACGCGCGTGCGGCGCGTCTGGGGACGATCTTCGGCGGAGGTGTCGCGACTGCGCTTGACGCGCGTCGTGGTCTGGACGTCTTCGGTGTTGGTGTCGCCGAGGGAGGCGACGCGGACGCGGCTGACCTGCTTTTCGGCGGCCTTGGCATCTTCAATGATTTGCAGGGCCCAATTTTCGGCGGCGAAGGCCGGTGCGGTGGTGGCCATGGCAATGGCTGCAACGGCCAAAACCTTGATAGACTTTTTCATACGCAGAACTCCCGTCTGCCGCACCCCCTGCCCGGTCACACACGTTGTGACTGCTCGGACGAGCACATGCTGCGGCGTGAATTAACCTTTACGACGGGCGGTCCCTACCCGGGTTGAGGCCGGATGTAGATGCGACTTCGTCAATAATGGTTAACGCGGAAATGAGCCAAAGGGGTGCACGCGGGCTTACGCGGGGCGGTCGGGAATACGCAGGCGGAAGTGCGCGCCGGGCTCGGACGGGGATCCGACGGCCTCGATGTGGCCGCCGTGTGCCGTGACAATTTCCTGAGCGATGACAAGCCCTAAGCCGGTGCCACCGACGCGCCGCGAGCCTTGGAAGGGGCGGAACAGGTTGGCGCGCGCCTGGGGGGCCAAGCCCGGCCCATTGTCAGTCACGTCGATGGTCACTGCGTCGTTTTCGCGAGCGGCTGCCAGGTGCACGGCTGGGTTGCGCTCTGGCGGAAGTGCCGAAAGCGCCTCGACCGAATTGCGCACGATGTTGGAGATCACCCGATAGAGCTGGTCGCGATCGGCATCGATCGTAAGGCCCTCTGCGACAGCCATGGAAACCGCGACGGCACCGCCTAGGTCGAGACCGAGACCAGCCTCCACTTCGGCCAGCAAGGGCGCCAGCGCGAACACCTCGCGGCGCGGCGGCGGCTCGGCCGCGCGGCCGAACTGGAGGCTCTCATTGCAGAACTTGATGGCGCGATCCAACGACGCGATCAGCTTGGGTGCGAAGCGCTGGACCTGGGGGTCGGGCAGGCTGGTCAGGCGGTCGGACAGCAGCAAGGCATTGGCCAGCAAATTGCGCAGATCGTGGTTGATCTTGCTCACTGCGAGCCCCAAGGCTGCCAGGCGGTTCTTCTGCGCCAAGGCCTGATGAAGTTCGCCCTGCATGAGAGCCAGCTCGCGCTCGGCGGTGCCAATTTCGTCGGCGCGGCCGGAGGGGCGGATGATACGCGTGGCGTCTTCGGGATTGTCACTGAAGCTGGTCATGGCGTCGGTCAGGCGCATCATGGGCGCAACCAGCAGGCGATTGAGCGTGAAATAAACCGCGCACGCGGTGAGCAGGGAGATGATGATCGAAAGGACCAGAACGTTGATGGCGTGCTGGATCATCGCGGTACGCAACGGCTTGATCGACATGACGATTTCAATCATTTCGCCGGCGCCCTTGGCGGGCTCGCCGATGACGCGGACGAAGCTTTTTTCGTTGGTGACGAAGACCACGAGGGCGTCGCTGATCAGCTGCAGCCAATGGGCTGGCGAGCGGCGAATGGACGTGGTGCGGCCGTCGCCGCGCAGATCGAAGGTCATGGCGGCCGGCGTTTCGATCGTTTCGCTGAGAATGAGCCGGCGCTGGTTGGCACGCTTCAGGGCAACAAGGCGGACGTCGGCTGAGCGCAGCAGTTCGTCGCGCAGCATTTCGGGGAGGTCGCCGTCCGGCGCCGCCTCGACAACGAGCGCTGCCACCTGGGCCAGGTTGAGACGGTCGATCAGCCAGTTGAGACGGAAAAAAGCTATCGAGGGCACGAAGATCAGCACTTCGGCGAGCATCACGAACAGCACGGTAAATGCCAGCAGTTTTGCCGACAGGCTGCCGCGCCGAGGCGGGGCCGTCGCGATCGCGGCGGCGGCCAGTGTTCGATCAGTGGTCACGTCGACGCCGGCTCCGTGCATCTGCCTGCTCTGCTCGCCCTTTCGTCCTTAGCCAAAGCCGCGCAGAAAGGCCAATAGCCTGCGAACATGACGGTTGGTGGCCTTAGCTGCCAGCGATGTGACCGCCACGCGGCGCGAGATTTCGCCCAAGGTGGGGTATGGCGCGATATAGCCGGTCATCGCGCCGATTTTGAGATGCTGGCTCAAGGCCAGACACCAGACCTGGATCAGTTCGCCGGCATGGGCGCCGACGATGCCGGCGCCGAGGATGCGGCCGCGGGAGTCGCAGACGACCTTGATCAACCCGTCCGTCGTGCGCTCGGCCTGGGCGCGGTCGTTCTCGGCGAACGGCCAGCGGTAGACGGTCGGGGTGATGCCACGCGCATTGGCCGCCGCTTCGGTGAGGCCGACCTGGGCCACTTCGGGATCGGTGAAGGTGACCCAGGGGACCTGATCGGCGGCGACACGCGCGGGCAAGCGGAAGAGCGCGCGGCGGATGACGATGCCGGCGTGGTGGTTGGCCATGTGGGTGAACTGGAGGCCGCCGATGACGTCGCCGATGGCGAAGACGCGGCGGTTGGAGGTGAGCAGGCCGGCGTCGACAACGATGGCGCCCTTGGCAGTGGCAATGCCGGCGACGTCAAGGCCGAGATCCTCGATGTTGGCGCGGCGACCGGCGGCGATCAGAAGGTGGGTGCCCGGGACCGTCTCGCGCCGCTCCCCGATGCTGATGGTGGCGATAATGGCGCCGTTGCGGCGCTCGACGCGCTCGACCTTTACACCTTCGCGAAGGTCGATGCCTTCCGCGCGAAGGGCGGTCAGGGCTATGGCGGTCAATTCGGGGTCGTCCTTGGCAAGCGCGCGGGCGCCTTCAAGAACCGTGACCTTAGCGCCGAGGCGGCGGTGGGCCTGGGCCATTTCCAGGCCGATGGGGCCACCGCCAATAACAAGGAGATGGCCGATGGCGTCGGTGTTTTCGAAAATGGTCTCGTTGGTGAAGTAAGGCGTATCGTCGAGGCCGGGAATCGGGGGGATCGCGGCGCGGGAGCCGGTGGCTACGACGAAGCGGCGGGCCTTGATGATGTGTGTGCCGGCGGTGACGGTGCGTGGGTCGGTGAAGCGGGCTGGTGCCTGGATGACGGTGACGCCCAATTTGGTGAAGCGCTCGACCGAGTCGTTGGGGGCGATGGCGGCGATCACGCCGTGGACATGGTCGTGGACTGCGTGTGGATCGACAACGGGGGCATGACTGGCGATGCCGAAGGGCGCGCTGGTCCGCATGGTGTGTGCGCGGCGGCCGGCGGCAATGAGCGCTTTGGAGGGCACGCAGCCGCTATTGAGGCAATCGCCGCCCATTCGGTGCTTTTCGACCAGGACAACGGAGACGCCGAGGGAGGCTGAGGCGGCGGCGACCGAGAGCCCGCCAGAGCCGGCACCGATCACACACAGATCCGGAGTCAGAACGGCAGAAGGATCAGGTGTGCGCGCGAGCATGGCGGCCTTTCCAGGTCTTGATGAGCACCGGAATCAAGGCCAGCAGGCCAAGCAGGCCGAGTGCAACCTTGAATTCCATGCTGAGCAGCGACGACAGGTCAAACTTGAGGGAGCAGTGGGCGGCGGCATCGGCGGCGCGGCAGGCGGCCTGTTTGACGCGGGCGGCAGCGACGGCATGATCGAGGCCGGCGCCGATGAAGCTG
Source organism: Hyphomicrobiaceae bacterium (assembly GCA_025359005.1). Taxonomy (GTDB): domain Bacteria; phylum Pseudomonadota; class Alphaproteobacteria; order Rhizobiales; family Hyphomicrobiaceae; genus JABFRJ01. Next base: position 11,109 of record JANYHP010000651.1, read on the forward strand.
TAGGCGAAGGACCCGGGAAGTATGCCGAACCATGTGCCAACGATAAAGGTCCGGAACGGAACACCGAGCACGGCCGGCACGATATTGACGATAAAGAACGGGAAGGCGGGGACGAGGCGGAGGAACAGCATGTAGCTGAGCGCATTCTCGCGGAAGCCAGACTGCAGCCGTGCGACCTGGGGGCCAGCCTTGCGCGCCAAGTTTTCGCCAATGGCTGTTTTGGCGACCAGAAAGACAATGGCGGCGCCGAGGGTGGCGGCCATGACCGAGGCAAAGCCGCCGAGCAACCAGCCGAAGACCAAGCCGCCGACCAAAGTCAGGAGCGTGGCGCCCGGGACCGAGAGCGCAACGACCACGACATAGGCGAGGAAAAATGTGGTGAGGGCGAGTGCGGTGTGGTCAGCGATGACGGCGCGGTAGCGGTCGCGGGCATCAAAAATGGTGTCTAACATCAGCAGCTTATGGGCGCCCGCGCCGAAGCCAACCAGCATCACAGCCGCGAGAATCAGCACGGGCAACCAACGGCGCCAGGGAAACGCGGGTGTGGGCGGCACGATGGTCGGCGCGTGTGCGCCAGGGGACAAGCCCGGCACCACGGGCTGGGCAGGGACGTTCTGGGCGTTCGGTTCCGGATTCACGACCACTCCGCGGCTGACATCCCGTCACTGTGGAGGCATGACGGCCCCTGGGTGGCAGCATACGCGAGGCTTGATCGAAATTCGGCGCACAATCCCGTGTGATCGCTCAAATGTGTATGCGCGTGATGGATTAAACAGCCACCGCCTGACCGTCCAGCCGCTGCCTGCAGGGTGGCGAACGGTTGTTGGTGGTCGCCTGTCGGCTCAGCTTTTGTCGCCTTTTTCGAGGTTGGCCTTGAGGGCCATGAGGGCCGCGAAGGGGCTATCCGGATCGGGGCCTTTCGACTTCTGCGGCGGGGCAGCGCGGAACTGCTGCGGGCTGCGGCCCCCACCATCGCGATCATTGCGATCATTGCGACGGGGTCCGCCCCGGTCGCCGTCGCGACGCCAGCCGGGCTTGTCGCCCTCCCGGTGTGGAGGCTTATCGCCGTCGCGGCGTGGTCCGTTGCCGCCTTCCCGGTTGGGTGGACGACCGTCACCGCGTGGCTTGCCGTCGCCGAACTTGCGGTCTCCCTGGGGCCCGCGATCGCGGCTCCAGGGTTTTGCGCCATCGCGGGCGGGCTGCGTCGGAATAGCTCCGGCCTCGCCCGTGGGGGTGGCGCCTGCTGTCGGTGGGGCGGCCGCGACTGCGCCGTCGCGACGGGGTTGGTTGTCGCCGTCGCGACGGGGTTGATTGTCGCCGTCGCGACGGGGTGCATTGTAGCCGTCGCGACGGGGTCCGCGATGGCGATGGCGGCCCGGCTGGGCGCGATCCCCTTCGGGCCGCGGCTCGCGGGGGGCGTGGTCGGCGTAGCGGCGGCGGGGGCGCCAGACCTCGATGGTCGGGACCTCTTCGGGCGGCAGGGCCGCGAGCGCTGCAAGTCGGGCTGCCTCCATGGCGGCGGCAGCGGCTTGCACCGCGTCGGCCTCCGGATCGGGCAAAGCGATGACCACGGGGTCTTGCGGCGTGAGGCGCGGTGGCTGGACGCGGACCGGCGGGGCGGGCCGTGTTTCCGAGCGGAAGCCCAGCGCGCGCAGCACGTTGCCGAGTTCCAGCGACGAACAGCCGAGGATCGACATCATATCGGGCGTGACGATAAAGGCGCCGTTGCCGGTCGAACCCTTTGGGGGGGCGGCCGAGGGGTGGTCGTTGGGCGCGCGCCAGGCGATCAGCGGGCGGATCTGGTCGGCGAGGCGTTCGAGCATATCGATGCGAACGGCGCGGGGGCCGCAGGGGTGAAATCCGAGTGTGCGGTAGTAGGCGTCCGGCACCGTTGGATCAGCGGGGATGGAGGTGAGGCCGGGCTTGGGTGACGTGTCGAGCAGGGTGGCCGGAAGGTTGCTCGCGGCGCCGTGTTTCAAGTTCCAAAGCATCAGCGCGGTCTCGGCCGAGGCCGGCTTCAGCAGCAGGGGGAGGAAAATGTTGAAGGCGCCGAAACGGACGCCGTATTTGCGGAGCTGCGCGCGGGACGGCTGGTCGAGCGCCTTCATCTCGTCGTTGATCTGGTCGCGGCGGACGACGCCGTAATTCTCGACCATGCGGAAGGCGATGCCGCGGGCGAGACCCGTCACGTCCTCGGCGCGGGCAAGGTCGACCAACGGCTTCAGGCGTTCGGCGATGGTCTCGGTCAACCAAGTGCTGAGGCGTTCCTGCACGCGCTCCTTGTCGGAGACCGCCATCTGCTCATCGGCGTGCAGGGTCACCTGCGGCTTGAGAGGATCGTCGCCGGCGGACAGCGTGGCGATGCTGTCGCCGCGCCAGGATATTTCGCCTTTTCGATTGAGCTTCAAGGCGTCGGCCTTGGCGGAGACGACGCGGCGGGCGCGCATGCCCAGTTCCTTGCCAAGCACGTGGGCCGCGGCGGTGCGGGTGGTCTTGCCCTGGAGGTCCTCGGCCTGGGTTTCGGGGACGAAGACGAAGCCCTTGAGGCGGCCGACGACGTGGTTCTCGACCTTGATGGTGCCGTCTTCGGCGATCTCGGCATTCATTTCGTCCTTGTCGCGCAGGCCTTTGACGAGGGCGCTGGTGCGGCGGTCGACGAAGCGCTGTGTGAGGCAGACATGCAGCGCGTCCGACAGCTTGTCCTCGACCTCGCGGGTGCGGGCCTGCCACTCGGCCGGGTTGGGCAGCCAGTCGGCGCGGTTGGCGACGAACGTCCAGGTGCGGATGTGGGCCAGCCGCGTCGACAGGGTGTCGATGTCGCCGTCGGTGCGGTCGGCGTGGGCGACCTGCTCGCTGAGCCAATCCTCGGAAAGGCGGCCGGTGGGGCCGCGCAAGGCGCTGTAAAGTGTTGATATGATCTCGGCGTGGTTCTGGGTCGAGATCTTGCGATAGTCGGGGACCTGGCAGACGTCCCAAAGCTGGATGACGGCTTCGCGGTTGTTGGCGAGGCGGGCGACGTCGGGATCGTTGGCGACGGCTTCGAGGGCCATGACATCGTCGGCGTCGCGGGCGCGCTGGAGGCGGGTTTCACGCGGCAGGCGACGAAGGCTTTCACGCAAGGCAGCGAGCGAGTTGTAGTCGAGATCGCGGGCGCGCCATTGCAAGGATTTGATGGCGTCGAAGTTGTGGTTTTCGAGGCGGTCGACGAGGTCGGGTTTCAAGGCCTCTATGCCGTTGGTGGTGCCGAAGGTGCTCACGGCCACGAGTAC
>JANYHP010000666.1 GCA_025359005.1 Hyphomicrobiaceae bacterium
CACGAACGCGTTCAGCGGGAGATGGATTTATTGGTTACGTTATTGATTTGTTTGGAGGCCACGCCCGGAATTGAACCGGGGTACGCGGATTTGCAGTCCGCTACGTCACCACTCCGCCACGTGGCCTTCCACGGCCCGCGCCAGGGTGAGCGGCGCAGGCACAACGGCGCGACCAAATCGCGCGCCGCATTCGTTAGCACGTGCCGCGTCCAATGCGCAACTCCGTGGCCGCCGCGTTCCATCACGCGGCCCGCTTGCTCATCAATTTGCGATTGATGATCGTCTCGGCGATCTGGATCGCGTTCAACGCCGCGCCCTTGCGCAGGTTGTCCGCCACCACCCAGATGTTGAGCCCGTTCTCTACCGTGCCGTCCTCGCGGATGCGGCTGATATAGGTCGGGTCTTCGCCCGCAGCTTCCCGCGGCGTCATGTAGCCGCCGGCTTCGCGACGGTCGTACACCATGCAGCCCGGCGCCTTGCGCAGGATTTCCATAGCCTCTTCGGCCGAGATCGGCTTCTCGAACTCGATGTTGATCGCTTCGGAATGGCTGACGAACACCGGCACGCGCACGCAGGTAGCCGTCACCTTGATCTTCGGATCGAGGATCTTCTTGGTTTCAGCCACCATCTTCCACTCTTCCTTGGTCGACCCGTCTTCCATGAAGACGTCGATGTGGGGAATGCAGTTGAAGGCGATGTCCTTGGGGAACTTCTTGGCTGGGTACTCTTGCCCGGGCACGAACGATCCCTTGGTCTGTGCCCACAGTTCGTCGAGGCCTTCCTTGCCGGCCCCCGATACCGATTGATACGTCGCCACCACCACGCGCTTGATCGTCGCATGATCGTGCAACGGCTTCAGCGCCACCACCATCTGCGCCGTCGAGCAATTCGGATTGGCGATGATGTTCTTGCGCTGCGCCTTCTTCATGTACGCATCCAGGACGTGCGCATTCACTTCCGGCACGATCAGCGGCACATCGATGTCATAGCGCCAGGCGCTCGAATTATCGATCACCAGCGCACCCTTGGCACCGATCTTTGGCGACCACTCTTTCGACACCGTACCGCCCGCGCTCATGATGGCGAAGTCGACCGTCGAAAAATCGAAGGTCTCAAGGTCTTTGCATTTGAGCGTTTTGTCGCCGAACGAGACTTCCCTGCCCAGCGACCGGCGCGATGCGATCGCGTGCACCTCGCCGACGGGGAAGCCCCGCTCCGCCAGGATCGACAGCATTTCCCGGCCCACGTTGCCCGTGGCACCGACGACGGCGACATTATAGCTCATAGCTTGCCTCTCGACGGTCGCGCCGTGTCGGTCGCGACGCTTGGCATGGGTTCGGCCGCGGCGCCTATCGCCGCTCGAAACAGGCCGAAACTGCCACCTGTCCCTTAATTTCTTGCTCGCTGCTCCGCAACAAAAATCGCGCCGCAGCCGACCAGGACCGCGACGCGATTGAAGGCTGCCATGCAGGGTTCTGCTTTACGCCTTTGCCAAGCCCTCGATGCGCCCGAGCATCTGCTCGAGAACCGGACGCAGCAGCGCCGCTACGCCCGGCACCGCCAGCACGTTGGCAATCGCCGTTTTGATGAGGCCCTGCTGCGAATTCACATATGTCGCCAACGCCCGGCGCGCATCCGGCCCCAAGGCCTGCGCCTGGCCGTTCGCCTTTTCGAGACGCCCTGCGACGTCCTGGATGCGTGCCAGCGACGATTGCGCCGTCGCCGCATCGCGAACGCCACCGATGGCGCCCTTTACATCATCGAGCAGGCTGACGATTTGCTTGCCCACTTCGGTATTGGCGACAACCGCCGGCAGCGGCGACGTCGCCAATGTCGTTGACGGCGGCAGCACCGCCGGGATCGTCGTCGCCGTCGGATGCGGCTGCATCATCTTGTCACCGAACACCGACCACCAGAGTGCACTCGCGCCGGCAATGGCCGCCAGCCAGGGCATCCAGCTGAATTGATGGTGATGATGATGGGGAACCGCAGCAGCGCCGGCCGGAGCCGTCACACGGCCGGCTGGCATCGACGTGGTCGTTGCCGGTCGCACGGCCGCAGACGATGCACCCGCCGTCGAAGACGCCGTCGTTTCAGCAGGCTTGCTCTGCGTGGTCCCGCCCTGCACGCCCTCAAGCAGGCCCGAGCCCGCCAGCAACTTCGCGAACTCACCCGGCAGCGCGTCCGTGATATTCTTTTTCTGACCCATCAACATGTTGGCGAGACCGGCAGCATCGAGCCCGGCACTCTTCTGTTCACGTCCAAGCGTGCCGAGCACAGCCGGCGCCATCAGCCCAAGCAACGTGTTGCTGGCACCAATGCCGAGCCCCGCATGCTTGCTGAGTGCACCCGCCAGCGAGCCGATCGCGGAGTTGCCAAGCAATTGACCAAGCGCGCTCGAGCCTTGCTCGACCACGGACGCCTGCTTGCCCGTGCCGACCATCTCGCCGAGCTTTCCGAGCAGACCCGGATCCTGCTTGGCAATCAGATCGGACAGGATCTTGGCGCCGCCCGGCTGTGCCGTACGACCGACAATGCCGGCCAGGATGGCAGGCGCTGCGGCTGCAATCGCTTTCTGCGCCAGGGTGGAGTTGATGCCGAGCGAACCGGCGATCTTGTTGAGAATGACAGGACCGAAGTACTGCATCACCAGTGACATGATATTCATGGACGGTCGTCTCCGAAAGTGTGGGCGCCACACGTTAGCACAGCGAAAAGCGCCGCCGATGTCATCGTCAAGTCTCATCGATCTCGGTGTACGCTGCGGCACGTCACGATACCGCGCGCAGGGGATGAGACATTTTCTGAACCAGCAAAGCCTAGTTGCGACATTTGTTGGGTTTTTGCGGCGCCGTCAATCACCCCCTTTTGCACGATGGCGGAGCATCTTTTTGAACATAGTTAAAAACGCCAGCACCACGCCGTGACCTGGTGTGCGGCCGCCGCACGGCAGATCGCGTCAGTTTGGGCTTGTCGCAGCCGGCGCATTGGCGTCTATGCTCGCCCCGACCCGCTCAGCCGCGGCACCTTCGCGCGTCCGGCTAGAACAGGCATGCCCACAGCTCGTCGGCCGACGCATCCCCCGCGACTGTCAGCCAAGCCACCACCGAAATTCGACCAAGAAGTCCAACCGACACATACAGCCAAGGAGCGCTCATGTACGCCGCAACGCTTGATCACTACATCGATGGCAAATGGACCCAGCCGACGTCCGGCAAAACCCAAACCGTCGTCAACCCAGCCACAAATGCCACCATCGGCACCCTCGGCCACGCCTCCAAGGCCGACCTCGATCGCGCCCTCGCCGCGGCCCAGAAAGGCTTCGCCACCTGGCGCAAGGTGTCCGCCTTCGAACGCGGCAAGATCTTGAAAAAGGTTGCCGACCTCATGCGCGCGCGCGCCGACGAGATCGCCACCCTGCTCACCTTGGAGCAAGGCAAGGTGCTTGCCGAAGCCAAGGTCGAAGTGCTCGGCTCCGCCGACATCATCGAATGGTTCGCCGAGGAAGGGCGCCGCGCTTATGGCCGCATCATCCCCGCCCGCGCCGACGGCGTCCGCAACATGGTGCTGATGGAGCCAGTCGGCCCCGTCGCCGGTTTCTCGCCGTGGAACTTCCCCGTGTCCCAGGCCGCCCGCAAGATCGGCGGCGCGCTCGCCGCCGGTTGCTCCATCATCGTCAAATGCCCGGAAGAAACGCCGGCATCCCCCATCGCCTTCGTCAAATGCTTCCATGACGCGGGCGTCCCCGCCGGCGTCGTCAATCTCGTCTATGGCGTACCGGCCGAGATTTCCGAATATCTGATCCCCTCGCCGATCATCCGCAAGATCTCGTTCACCGGCTCCGTCCCCGTCGGCAAGCATCTCAACGCGCTTGCCGCCCTGCACATGAAGCGCGCGACCATGGAACTCGGCGGCCACGCCCCCGTGCTCGTGTTCGATGACATCGAGCCCGACGCCGTCGCGGGCTTGCTCGCCGGCATGAAGTTCCGCAACGCCGGACAGGTCTGCGTCTCGCCGACCCGCTTCTTCGTGCACGAGAAAGTCTACGACAAGTTCGTCGGCAAGTTCACCGATCTCGCCAAGGCCATCAAGGTCGGCGACGGCATGGACCCCACAACGAAAATGGGACCCCTCGCCAATCCCCGTCGGATCGCCGCTATGGAATCGATCATCCAGGACGCGCAAGAAAAAGGCGCCAAGGCCGCCACCGGTGGCAAGCGCATCGGCAATCAGGGCAACTTCTTCGAGCCCACCGTGCTCACCGACGTGCCCGCCAACGCCCGCATCATGACGGAAGAACCCTTCGGCCCCGTCGCCATCATGATGCGCTTCAAGGACACTGACAAAATGCTCGGCGAGGCCAACAGCCTGCCGTTCGGGCTGGCCAGCTACGCCTTCACCAAGAACGGCAACACGGCCGCCAAAGTCGCCGACGCCCTCGACGCCGGCATGGTCTCCATCAACCACTTCGGCATCGCACTCCCCGAAACGCCCTTCGGCGGCATCAAGGACAGCGGCTTCGGCCACGAAGGCGGCACCGAAGGCCTCAACGCATATCTGTCAGCGAAGTTCGTGAGCTATATGGGGTGAGCGCCGCTGAATGCGCAAAAAACCCGTGGCCCCCAGATTTTCTGGCGGCCACGGGTGACAATACAAAGATGGGTGACAGTACAAAGTAGATCGTCAGTGCAGCGTTTTTCAGCGATCGGCCAATTATCGGCAGCCGCATGACTATCAAACACGGCCCGGCGACCGCCTCATCTTAAGAGAACTGTTCAGGCCCCGTCTCTGGGCCTGAACAGCTTGCCTCCAGCACCGCGCGCACGCAGAGTTCCAGTGTTTCGTCCGGTTACTTCATTCGGCTATAGGTCACCACCGGAACGAATGGACCCTGCGCGGAGGGAATTGGCGCAGTCGGTTTGGAAACGAGTTTTGACGCATCCACAGAGATAGAGCGCGTTTGCTCGATGCCGTCCCAGTTGGGAAAAGACGCACCAGTAATTTTGTAGGTCAAGGTCTTGTCGGCCTCGTTTACAGTATACGTTCCAAAGTAAGCGATCATCTTTCCGACCGGGTTCAAGGCTGGGTTTCCCTCGACTTTCTTGCGAATGCCGACCTCGGCAAGCACTTGCGTGAAGCGACCACCGTTGTCCAACATCAACAGGCCTTTGGCACTCGGGTCCCACGAAATTTTCTTGCCGTCTGCATACTCTTCGACGTTTGAATCCATGGACCAAGTGCCGACAACTTGATCCTTTATGGACTGGGCATTGGCAGGGATCGCCGCCAGCACGGACAGCGTCGCACCGATGACGAGGGTGCTCAAAAGTGGCGTTTTCATCGGTATTCCTTTGGGGTTAAACGCTTTGCAACAACTTTTGCGGAGTGCACGCCCACCGTAATAGGTCCTTTGCGGAAATGATAGTTTGAGAGTAACCGCGAACGTCGGCTGCTCAGGCCCGGAAGCTCATCACGACGCCGCGTCGGATCGGGGCGATCGGCGTTGATGATCACCGCCGGCTCGGTCGTCACTCTCTCAAGACCCCAGACCCCAGACACCTGACACCTGACACCAGAATTGGGGCACCCTTGCCATCCCGCTGCAACGCCATCGTCTGCATGCCGTATTCGCGAATGCATTCTAACGATCATCGCCGGGCGGAAACGCGCGACCTTCTGTGCAGGCTGTCTTGAGCAAGTCCGGCTCGCCGATTGGCCTCGGCTTGGAACCAGAGCCTCGCTCACCGCGTTGGAACTCCCTGTCTTTTGTGGCGCCCTGCGCCGAAGTCGCACAGGCTTTTGCTGTTGCAGGCGCAGCCCATCGCGCTATGTGTGTGCCAACGATTGCCCAAAGGATCTCGCCATGTCCTCCGTCACGCCCGCCCCCATCGAAACCGACGCGCTGATCATCGGCGCGGGCCCGTGCGGGCTGTTCGCGGTGTTCGAACTGGGCCTGCTCGATATCAAATGCCATCTGGTCGACATCCTCGACAAGGTCGGCGGCCAGTGCTCGGAACTCTATCCCGAAAAGCCCATCTACGACATTCCCGCCTTGCCCATCGTCACCGGCCAGGAACTGACCGACCGGCTGATGGAGCAGATCAAGCCCTTCGGCGCCCAGTTCCATTTGGGCGAGCGCATCGACAGCCTGCACCGCGAGCCCGATGGGCGCTTCCGCCTCGCCACCGGCGAAGGCCAGCAGTTCCTGGCCAAAGTCATCGTCATCGCCGCGGGCGGCGGTTCGTTCACGCCCAAGCGCCCGCCGCTTGAAGGCATCGAATCCTACGAAAATACGTCCGTGTTCTATGCCGTCCGCAAGATGGACCAATTCCGAGATCGTGACGTGCTGATCGTCGGCGGCGGCGACAGCGCGCTCGATTGGACGCTCAATCTGCAACCCATCGCACGCTCGCTCACCCTCATGCACCGCCGCGACGACTTCCGCGGCGCGCCCCATTCCGTCGAGCAGATGCGTGCGCTCGTCGCCGACGGAAAAATGAAATTGCTGATCGGGCAGGCCACCAAGCTGCACGGCGCCGACGGACAGCTCCACTCTGTCTCGGTCAAGACCGCAGCCGGCGAGGAGACGATCGCTTGCAATCGGCTGCTGCCCTTCTTCGGGCTGACCATGAAGCTCGGCCCCGTCGCCAACTGGGGCCTCAACCTCCACGAAAACCTCATTCCCGTGGACACCGAAAGGTTCGAAACGAGCGAGGCCGGCATCTTCGCCATCGGCGACATCAACACCTATCCCGGCAAGCTCAAGCTCATCCTCTCCGGCTTCCACGAAGCAGCCCTGATGTCGCAGGCCGCCCACAAAATCGTCCACCCCGGCAAGAAGCTGACGTTCCAGTACACGACGTCCTCGTCGAGCCTGCAGAAGAAGCTCGGCGTCAAGTAATCCCAAAAGGCGGCGTTGGCCTCACCTCTTTGTCGGTCGCGGCGCCGCCGCCCGGCGCAGGCGATCGTTGATCGCCTCGCCCAGCCCGATGTCCGGGATCGGCATCACCGCAATCGACTGCGCACCGATCGTGTCGAGCGCACGCAGCATGGCGAAAAGGTTCGCCGCCGCCTCGACAAGATCGCCACGCAGCGACAGGGTCTGCATGGCGCCCGTGTGCGTCAACGGCGGCCCGAATGCCAGCAAAGCCTCGCCGTCCTGCACGGCCTGCGCCTCCAGCCGCACCGCAGCCCTCGGCGCATAATGGCTCGCCAATCGCCCCGGCGACGCCGGTTTCGTCTCATCGTGCGTCGTCTCTGCGGCAACGACGACAGCCGCCCCGAGAACACGCTCGATCTGCGCCCGCGTCACAGCCCCCGCCCGCAGCAGAACAGCTTTTTCGCCGGTCGCATCGACAATGGTCGATTCGACACCCACCGGCGTCGCGCCGCCATCGACGATGAACTCCAACGCATCGCCGAAGTCGGCGGCGACATGGTCAGCCGTCGTCGGGCTGACACGCCCCGACCGGTTTGCGCTCGGCGCCGCGATCGGGCATCCGGCTTGCTCAAGGATCTGCAACGCGGTTCGGTGCGCTGGCACCCGGATAGCAACCGTATCGAGCCCGGCCGTCGCCAGATCTGCAAGCCAGCAGTCCGGCTGTTTCCGCAGCACCAGCGTCAACGGCCCCGGCCAGAATGCTGCGGCGAGCGCCCGCGCAACCGGCGTCGGCACACCGAACACCCAGGCCAAGTCAGGTCTCGGCACATGGATGATGAGCGGATTGAACACTGGCCGCCCCTTCGCGGCGTAGAGGGCAGCCACCGCCATAGCGTTCGTGGCATCGACGCCCAGGCCATAGACGGTCTCTGTTGGAAAGGCCACGAGACCGCCCTGCCGCAGATAACGCGCTGCATCCGCGATCGTTTCAGTTGATGTGGGTCGGATAGTCATAAGGGCGTGCGTACCCTGCGATTGCCAGCCGGGTCAATTCCCGCGACAAGGGCCTGCTGTGACACGGCCCGCCGTCAGTCGCGTCGCGTGACGCCCGCCCAGTCGGGCAGTAAAATGCCGCAAACCACCGTGGAGAGACCCAATGCCGATGTTTGCGGGCGAGCGCGCCCTCGTCACGGGCTCGGCATCGAGCATCCGACCCGCCATCGCGATCGCGTCGGCCCGGGAAGGCACCCACGTCCTCCTCGCCGATGTGGCCGCCACGCAAAATGCCGAAACCCGGCGCGCCAATCTCAACGCCGGCGGCATGGCGCTCTTCAACTGGATCGACTTCGAATAACCTCAAGTGTCCAGACCGTCAAAGTTCATCCGTCTTTGCCGAACACAGCCACGCCCGGGCTGCAACGGCACGTAGACCAAGTCCCAGGCCATCCATGCTCAAAACTCTCGTCGATCGTGACCGCGACACGCTGTTGCGCCTCACGCGCATCCTAGTATTCGCGAGCGTCTTGCTCGCCATCCTGATGCCCTTCAGTGCCCCACTTTTGGTGGGCGGCGCGTTCGTCCTGCAAGCCTTCTGGCACTTTCGCGATCACGGCACCTGGGGGCTCGATCTTGATTGGCGCAAGGCCGCGCGAAACGCGCTGCCAGTCGCCGCGCTCGTCGCCTACTTCGCCATGCGCTTGTTCCCTGGACCGAGTACACTGGACGCGATGATCGGCGTCATCTCAATGGGCGTCTATGCAGCGCTGACCGCACTGACGCTTCGCCTGCAGGCGCATCAGAACCTGGATGTCCAGCGCGCCATTGCCAAAAGTTTTCTCGCCGCATTCTTCCTGGGCGCCTCGGTGCACGCCTTCGAAGTGATCACCGGTTTCGCCGGCCGCCGCCTGCTGTGGACGCTTGTTCCGCCGCTCAGGCCGCGCGCCGGCAAACTCGTAATGGAGGGCGAAACGGTCGCCGGCATCGTTGTCTTCATCGCCAATCACGTCTCGGCGATCCTCACCGCTCTGATCGTGCCCGTGGCCATGCTCGCAGCCCGTGGCGCCGCTGTCGGCCTGTCGCGCGCACAAACTGGCGCCGCCTGGGCCTCAATCGCTATCGCAACAGCCGCTGTCATGCTGTCGGATCACGCCACATCCAAGCTCGCCTTGCTGGTCATGGCGCTTTCGTGGGTCACACTCAGAACCATTCCCCGTATCACCGGCGCACTCGTCGCAGCATCCTGGACCGGCGCGGTCTTGTTGGT
>JANYHP010000010.1 GCA_025359005.1 Hyphomicrobiaceae bacterium
ATCCTCGGCACGACGCCCGATATGATCGATCTGGCAGAAGACCGCGACCGTTTCAAGCGCCTGCTCGACAAGCTCAGCCTCAAGCAGCCGAAAAACGGCATTGCCTATTCGGTTGAACAGTCCCGCCTCATCGCTGCCGAGGATTGGAATTCCAGCGCGCTCCAGTGCATCGGCAAGTTTCAGCGGCGTTTGCCCGCCGAACTGGACGATAACGCCTTTCAATGTGCCGTTGGATTGTTCGAGTTTGAGGATTTCGAGCACATCCTCGGCGGTGAGCGGCTCGAAATAGAGCCGATCCGAGGTGTCGTAATCGGTTGAGACGGTTTCGGGGTTGCAGTTGACCATGATGGTCTCATAGCCCTGCGCGGTCAGCGCAAAGCACGCATGGCAGCAGCAATAGTCAAATTCGATGCCCTGCCCGATGCGGTTCGGCCCGCCACCGAGGATGATGACCTTTTTCTTGTCGCTCGGTCTGGCTTCATCGGAAGCGCCCGGCCTGCTCCCTGCAGGCTTGTCCGAGGCTCCACTGGACGATCCATCGAAGATGCGTGCCTTCGACGTTTCGAGAGGCGCTTCATATGTCGAATACATATATGCCGTCGGGCTGGCGAATTCGGCGGCGCAGGTGTCGATGCGCTTGTAGACGGGGCGGACGCCAGCGGCGTGGCGCAGCTTGCGCACGGCATCGGCGGTGGACTTGGTGAGCTTGGCGAGACGCGCGTCGGAAAATCCCATGGCCTTGAGATCGCGCAGCAGCGTCGCCGATTTCGGCAGGCCGTGCGCGATGACGCGGGCCTCCATGTCGATAATCTCCTGCATGCGCGCGAGGAACCACGGGTCGATCTTGCAGAACGCATGGATCTCGTCGTGCGGCACGCCCATGCGCATGGCCTGCGCGACTTTCAGCAACCGGTCTGGCGTGGGGCGTGCCAATGCGGCGCGGATCACGTTCTTGTCGTCGCCTTGGCCGAGGCCTTCGAACGTCACGTCGTCGAGGCCGGTGAGGCCGGTTTCAAGGCCGCGCAGGGCCTTCTGCAGGCTTTCATGGAATGTGCGGCCGATGGCCATCACCTCGCCCACCGACTTCATGGCGGTGGTCAGCGTGTTGTCGGCGCCGGGGAATTTCTCGAAGGCGAAGCGCGGGATTTTTGTTACCACGTAGTCGATCGTCGGTTCGAACGACGCGGGCGTCGCGCCGGCCGTGATGTCGTTGTCGATCTCGTCGAGGGTGTAGCCGACGGCCAGCTTGGCGGCGACCTTGGCGATGGGGAAGCCGGTGGCCTTGGACGCCAGCGCCGACGAGCGCGACACGCGCGGGTTCATCTCGATGACGACGAGGCGGCCGTCGGCCGGGTTGACGGCGAACTGCACGTTGGAGCCGCCGGTCTCCACGCCGATCTCGCGCAGCACCGCCAGCGAGGCGTTTCGCATCATCTGGTATTCTTTATCGGTCAAGGTCAACGCCGGGGCGACCGTTATACTGTCGCCCGTATGCACTCCCATCGGATCGATGTTCTCAATGGAGCAGACGATGATGGCGTTATCGGCCTTATCGCGCACCACCTCCATCTCGAACTCTTTCCAGCCGAGCACGGATTCCTCAACGAGAACCTGTGTCGTTGGCGAGGCGTCGAGGCCGCGCTCGATGATCTCGAAAAATTCCTCGCGGTTGTATGCGATGCCACCCCCGGTGCCGCCCATGGTGAACGAGGGGCGGATTATGGCGGGCAGGCCGATGTGGGCGAGCGCCTCCTCGGCCTCTTTGCGCGAGTGCGCCATCCAGGATTTCGGCGTTTCCAGCCCGATCTTGGCCATCGCCTCGCGGAAGCGCTGGCGGTCTTCCGCCTTGTCGATGGCGTCGGCATTGGCGCCGATCAATTCCACATCGTATTTCGCCAGCGTGCCGTCCTTGGCGAGGGCGAGCGCAGTATTGAGCGCGGTCTGTCCGCCCATTGTGGGGAGCACGACCAGCTTCTCGTGCGGATGCTCGGCGCGCTCGCGGGCGATGATTTTGGCGACGATCTCGGGCGTGATCGGTTCGATGTAGGTGGCGTCCGCCAATTCCGGGTCGGTCATGATCGTCGCCGGATTGGAATTGACCAGGACGATGCGGTAGCCTTCGGCCTTCAAGGCCTTGCAGGCCTGGGTGCCGGAATAATCGAACTCACAGGCCTGGCCGATCACGATCGGGCCCGCGCCAATGATGAGGATCGCGTGGATGTCGGTGCGCTTTGTCATTGAAGCCGCTGCTTAGTGCAGTGCAGCACCTTTGGGAAGGGCCTTGCGAGCCTAGTGTGGCGTCGCGCCTTAATTGACCTGTGGCGCGGCGAGGTGGGCGTCAATTAAGGCGCGATAAACGCCACACGAAGCGCATGATTTTTCTAGTGGCCCTGATGTCGCGCCAAAATCGAACTCGATCGCGGCCATGATGCGATTTTGGCGCGATGGGCTCCTAGTTCTCAATGGCCCTGAATTGTGCTAGTTTTTCAACATGAACACTTACGTGCGCC
>JANYHP010000024.1 GCA_025359005.1 Hyphomicrobiaceae bacterium
TTGGTACCCGTTTGCGGCAAGACTGGTGACCAAACGTCAGATGCAACAGCTGCACTAGAAACCTAATGTTGCTAGTGTTCCTTATGGCGCTGACATTTGCTCACCAACATGCCGCGAAGGGAAGCAAATGTCAGCGCCGGAACACTAGAGCGCTTTCCACTTGGTTTGAATTGAAGAAAGCGCTCTAGCTCTTTGTTTGTCGCATTTTCTGCACCAAACCGGTGTCCACTTTGGTGGAAAATGCTCTAGCGGCCTGATTGGCAGCCGCTGCGCCGCCAAAGCGCTCCGCCCGATAGGACTATCAATCGCTCTTCGCCACGGTGATGTCGGGGGCATCTTCGTTCTTCATGCCTTGGACGTGGTAGCCGGCGTCGACGTGGTGGATTTCGCCCGTTACCGCGCGGCCGAGATCGGACAGCAGATACAGCGCCGAGCCGCCCACTTCCTCGATCGTCACCGTGCGGCGCAGCGCCGAGTTATATTCGTTCCACTTCAAGATGTAGCGGAAGTCGGAGATGCCTGAGGCGGCCAAGGTCTTGATTGGTCCCGCCGAAATGGCGTTGACGCGGATGTTGTTGCGGCCGAGATCGGCGGCCAGATAGCGAACGCTGGCTTCGAGCGCTGCTTTTGCGACGCCCATCACGTTGTAGTGCGGCATGACTTTCTCGGCGCCGTAGTAGCTGAGCGTCAGCAGCGAGCCGCCGTTCGGCATCAGCCGTTCCGCCCGCTGCGCCAGCGCCGTGAACGAGTAGCACGAGATCAGCAGCGACTTGGTGAAGTTGCCTTCCGTGGTGTCGACGTAGCGGCCGTCCAATTCCGCCTTGTCGGCGAAGGCGATGGCGTGAACCAGGAAATCGAGCTGGCCCCACTTCGACTTCAACTCGGCGAAGACGGCGTCCATCGAGGCATTGTCCGTCACATCGCACGGCAAGACGATCTTGGACTTGACCTCGGCCGCCAACGGCTCGACCCGCTTCTTGAGTGCGTCGCCCTGGTAAGTGAAGGCGAGTTCCGCGCCCTGCGCCGCGCAGGCCTGCGCAATACCCCAAGCAATGGAGCGGTTGTTGGCGACGCCCATGACAAGGCCACGCTTGCCCTTCATGAGAGTTCCGGTGGGTATAAGGGTTGGAGCGTCGGTGGACATCGGCAATAGCCTCGATAAAGCTGCAGTAACCGGCGGCGGCGCCCCCTGGTATTTGGGCGCCAATCCACCATATTCGAGGTTGCGGGTCCAGTCACCGAAGCGTGGCAATACCATACTTCTCCGTTGACCGCGCCCGCCTTGCCAATGGTTCGGTTCGGAGCCTAAGTGGCCCATTCGCTCGAGCCCCCCATCGTCTAAAGGAGTGATCTCATGAAACTCTATTATGCACCCGGCGCCTGCTCGCTGTCCCCGCACATCGTACTCCAGGAAAGCGGCCTGAAGCACACCGTCGCCAAGACCAACCTCAAGGACAAAACGTTCGACGACGGCGGCGACTACAAGCTCAAGAACCCCCACGGTTATGTGCCAGCCCTCGAACTCGACGACGGCACAATCCTGACCGAGGGGCCGGCCATCGTGCAGTACATCGCGGACAAGGTGCCGGAAAAGAAGCTGGCGCCGGCCAACGGCACACTCGATCGCACCAAGATGCAGGGCTGGCTCAATTTCGTCTCGACGGAATTGCACAAGGGCTTCTCTCCCCTGTTCAACCCCGCCATGCCCGAAGAAGCCAAGAAGCTGTTCCGCGACCGGTTGATGCAGCGCTTCGAGGTTCTGGATAAGCACTTCGCCACCAATCAGTACATTTGCGGCAAGGACTTCTCCGTGCCCGACGCCTACCTCTTCACGGTGCTGAACTGGACCAAGCCAACCAATATGGACATTTCCAGCTTCAAGAACCTCACGGCCTATCATGCGCGCATCGGCGCCCGCCCCGCCGTGCAGAGCGCCATGAAGGCTGAAGGCCTGATCAAATAAGCAAACAGGCCAGACACCTGCTCCAACCCGGAACCCCGGCCGAAGTCCTGATCCATCGTCAGGGCTTTGGCCGTTTCCGCATCAGCGGCGCGCATTCATCCCCGCTCGATGCGCTGAAGGGCTGCCATTTCAGGGACGTCGCGGTGCCCCCGTGCGCTTACCGATGCGGGGCGCAGGCTTTGACAACGCGGTCGATGGCCTGGAGTTCAACAAGCAGCGCCTCGAGGTCTTTGAGGGGGACCATATTCGGTCCATCGGAGGGCGCGCGATCGGGGTCCTGGTGGGTCTCGATAAAGAGGCCGGCCACGCCCACCGCCACCGCGGCGCGGGCGAGCGGGGGCACGAAGCGTCGGTCGCCGCCCGAACTTGCACCCTGGCCGCCCGGCTGCTGCACAGCGTGGGTGGCGTCAAAGATCACCGGGGCGCCGATGTCCGCCATCTGCGGCAACGCCCGCATGTCGACGACGAGAGTGTTGTAGCCAAAGCTTGTGCCGCGCTCAGTGACAAGCACGTTGGGATTGCCGGACCCCGTTACTTTGGCCACCACGTTCTTCATGTCCCAGGGGGCGAGGAACTGGCCCTTCTTGATCTTGATGACGCGGCCAGTCTTGGCAGCGGCCACCAGCAGATCGGTTTGCCGGCACAGAAACGCCGGGATCTGCAGAACGTCGACGACCGGGGCGAGCACCGCGCACTGGGCGATCTCGTGCACGTCGGTGACGACGGGCAAGCCGAATTTCTCGCGGATTTCGGCGAACACCGGCAGCGCGCCGTCAAGCCCAATGCCGCGCGTGCCCGCGAGTGAGGTTCGATTAGCTTTGTCGAAGCTCGACTTGTAGACAAGCCCGATGCCGGTGCGGACGGCAATCTCCTTGAGTGCGGCCGCCATTTCGAGGGCGTGGGCACGGCTCTCCATCTGGCACGGGCCGGCGAACACCGCGATAGGCAGATCGGCGCCGAAGGTGACCGAACCGACGTGGACGTGCGCATTCGGCGCGAGCGGGGCAGGCTGTGCGGATGGTTTCGTCATGACGCGCTTATAGCCCGCTGCAGCGTCGCGGGCGAGCGGACGCAGCGCCACACGCCGCCAAGGAAATCAACCTATCCACCAATTGATGACTACGAACGACCAGTGGCTGGACGTAACCTATCGATCAAAATGAGAGCTGCGAGAACGAAACGCCATGACGCCCACATCCATAATAAGAGTGTCCTCCGCAGCCGCGTTGGTGCTGTTGACGATGACGCCCGCGCACGCAACCCGGTGCCTATACCCTGAACGCACGATCAAAGGCCCCGTGCGGCCGAGCTTTTCGAAGGCCCAGGCCGCAGCCATCGGGGCCTGGCAGTCAGCCATCGCGCGCCGCCACGGCAAGCGCTATGCCGATTGGTATTATTCGGGCGATCGAACCATTTCATGCGTCTGGAATGAACGGGCGACGCGCGTGCAATGCCGCGCCACGGCGGTACCGTGTGGCGAGTGAGGCGGACGCCGGACACGCATCCGGCCCGGCACTTGCGCGCCGGACCGGTTTTACCGTGCGGTGAGACGGTCGCTCTTCAGCGTCGTCCGCTCAGTTCTTCTTGAGCAGTGCCTTGGCTTTCGCCTTGACCTTTTCGACAACGGTGGGTTTTGCCGCCGGCTCGGCTGCCGCGCCGCCGCCGGCTGCAGCAGCCTTGATGCCATTGGCGATGAAGTTCGGATCCTGCATCTCGCCGAGGCCGCGCGGTCCGGTGTACATCACAAAGCCCAGTTCATCGAGACGGCGCTTGGCCTCGGCGATGTAGCCAGGGCGCGACAGATATTCGATGACAAAGATCTTCTTACCTGCGCTTTGCGCGCTTTTCAGCAACGTCGTACTCTCGCTGACGTCGTCGGCCTTGTTGTGCTCCTCGCGGTGCGTGATGCCGAACAGCAGGTCTTCCTTGGCGATGCCGTCGATGGCTGCCACATAGGCCTTGTTGTCGAGCAGCTCTTCCGCGTTCTGCACCAGGATCGCCACATCTGGCTTTTGGCGGCGCATGTAGTCGGTCAGCTTGATGATGAAATCGCGCATCTTCTGGCGTACGTCGGCGTTATCGCCGAAGTAGTAATAGGCGTCAGCGCGGTCGATGTAGAAGCCGTCGAAACCCTGCGCGATCACGCGGTCGGCGAAGGCCTGCGGGCTGCCGAAAATGATGTTCTGCCACGTGGGTTCCCAGTATTTGACCAGGAAGTTCTCTTTCCACTCTTTGTTTTCTTTGCCCACCCAGCCGGGCTTCTTCTTGGTCCACTCGGGCTTCCAGTAGTAGCGATAGCTCTCTGCCTCGCCGACGCTGAAATATGAGATGACCAGCCGGCGCGAGCCGTCGGGTTTCTTCTTCAGCTTTTCGATCTCGTCACGCGTCAAGGCACGCTCGACGCCACCGGGATAATCTTCACTGTCGATCACCAGCACATCGTAGGGCGACGCCGCGAGTTTTGCCTGCTGGGCCGCGTCCAGATTCTTGAGCTGGAATGCCCAGGTCTTGGCGTCCTTGAAGGGGTTCAAGCGGCTTTGCGCCGAGGCGGTGCCCAGGGATGCCGCGCACAACGCAACTCCCATTGCCAGGGTTTTCAACAGGCTCGTCATACGCACTACTCCGGGTTTCATCCGACGCCTACGAATTGGATTTGCCTACCACGACAGGGCAGCGCACCGACAGCGGAATATCGGCAAATCGCCCACACGGCGCGGCACAGATGTCACACTATACTGCTGGCAATCGGACAGCGCTGCCTACCACGCCGTGCCGTCAGGGCATTTGGCCTTGATGAACTCGGGCGTGCCGGCCTCCTTTTCCAGAATGACGGCCTTGGTCGGATCGCCACCATCGAGCGCACGGGTTGGGAATACGGGCACCAGCCCGCGGGAGCGCGCCTCTTGATTGACGGCGCGGATCTCATCGGCCGTGAGCAGGTATTCAACGGGGAACACGGGCTTCCATTGCCAGCTCAGCCGGTCGAGGAAGGCCAACGAGGTGGCGATGTCCTTGGCCGCATTGCGCTGACCGGTGTCGGTGCGAGAGAAGAACAATTCCTCCTTGGCGACGGCATCGATGGTGCGGCGATAGCGGCGGT
This sequence comes from Hyphomicrobiaceae bacterium, assembly GCA_025359005.1. Classification (GTDB taxonomy): domain Bacteria; phylum Pseudomonadota; class Alphaproteobacteria; order Rhizobiales; family Hyphomicrobiaceae; genus JABFRJ01. The sequence goes on from JANYHP010000024.1 coordinate 5,064, forward strand.
CGTCCAGCAGGTCCTCGGCGTTCTGGGCGATGACGATAAAGCCGGGTTTCAGCGCGCGCGCGGTGGTAGCCAGATGGGCGACGAAGTCGATCATGGCGGCGCGGGCGTTGGGATTGAGGTCTCGCGTGTGCTCCCACATGTCGATGCGGTCGAGATAGACGCCGTCAAAGCCGGCATCGATGATGCGCTTGAGATAAGCGTCAGGTCCCGAAACAATCATATCGCGCCAACCGGGATCCCAGTAGCGGACCATCCAGGCGCGCGGCCAGGCGCAATTCTCGCGCTCGAGCCAGGCGGGCTTCTGCGTTTTCCACGCATCGTTCCAATAGAAGCGGAACTCTTCGGCCTCGCCAATGGAAAGGTAGGAGATCACCGTCCGGCGAGTGCCGTCGGGCTTGGCCTTGAGGCGCGTAACCTCGTCGCGGGTGAGCGGAACCTTGCCGCCGGCGCGGGCATAATCGGTGACCAACATATCGACGGGACGGGCGGCGAGCGTGTCGAGATCG
>JANYHP010000026.1 GCA_025359005.1 Hyphomicrobiaceae bacterium
AGCTGCACTAGAAACCTAATGTTGCTAGTGTTCCTTATGGCGCTGACATTTGCTCACCAACATGCCGCGAAGGGAAGCAAATGTCAGCGCCGGAACACTAGTCCTACTCCGTCACGAGAAACCTGTAGATTGGGTCAAGCCTTTCGCGCAACCCAACATCTCAATACTTGCGCCTGCCTTCGTTGGATACGCTGAAACGCTTGACCCAACCGCCAGTGCGTCAAACCTGACGCCGCAAGCTTATACTCAGGACAGGTATTGCTGTATGATGGCTTGCCCGAGCCGATTGTTCTCGGCAAGGAACTCGGTGAGGAACTCGTGCAGGCCGGACTGGAACAGGGTTTCGATCTCGGCATTATTGAGCCGCGCGACCGTCGTCCGCGCCATCCGTTGCGCCGGCCCTTGCCGGCCATAGGCCTCGGCGAGATTGTCGAGGTATTCGTGCATCACCGTATAGCACGACACGAGCGAGCGCGGCTGCTCGTGCCGCAGGATCAGAAAATCGGCGACGAGCCAGGGCTCCACGCTCTTGCGGTAGACCCAATGGAACGATGTGAGCGCGTTGACGCTGCGTAGGATCGACGCCCACTGGAAGTAATCGAGCCCGCCGCCGACACGCTCCTGCTCGGGCAGCAGCACGTGGTATTTGACGTCGAGCAGGCGCGCCATGTTGTCGGCACGCTCGACGAAGGTGCCGAGCCGCTGGAACCAGTAGTGGTCCGTGCGCAGCATGGTCCGATAGGCGGCGCCGTCGAAGCGCAGCGACATCTCCATCACGCGGGCGAGGAAGCGCGACATCTGTTCAGACTTCAACATGTCGGCGCGCTTCATGCGCTGCATATCGTTCCAGGCACCGTTCAGGATCTCCCACATCTCGGACGTGATCGCGGTGCGCACAGCGCGGGCGTTGGCGCGCGCTGTTTCGATGCACGCCTTGATCGAGTGGGGGTTGTTATCGGTGCCAATGATGAACTGGATGACATTTTCCCGCGTGGCGGTTTCGTAGCGCTCATGGAATTCCTCGGTGCACGCCGCCGTCGCGATCGCCGATTGCCATACGTTCGAAGCGCCGCCATAGGCCGACGGCATCGCTGCCAACCGCTGAGTGACATCGAGAATGCGGGCGAGATTTTCCGCCCGCTCGGTGTAGCGCGAGAGCCAGAACAGGTGATCGGCCATTCGTGAGAGCATCGCCGTCAGTTCTCCACGACCCAGGTGTCTTTGGTGCCGCCACCCTGGGATGAGTTCACGACCAGCGAGCCCTGCTTCAAGGCGACGCGCGTAAGCCCGCCGGGCGTGCATCGCACCTTGTCGGCGCCACACAGAACGTAAGGGCGCAAGTCGACGTGACGCGGCGCGGTGCCGTCTTCGACGAAGCAGGGCACGGTCGAGAGGGCCAACGTCGGCTGGGCGATGAACGCCTCAGGCCGCGCCTTGAGTTTGGCTTCAAATTCGCTGAGTTGCGCCTTGCTGGCATGCGGGCCGACCAGCATGCCGTAGCCGCCTGAACCGCTGACTTCCTTGACGACCAGCTTGGAGAGGTTGGCGAGCACATGCTTGAAGGCGTCCGGTTCGCGACAGCGGAACGTCGGCACGTTCTTGAGGATCGGTTCGTCGCCGAGATAGAATTTCACGATCTCCGGCATGTAGCTGTAGATCGCCTTGTCGTCGCACACACCGGTGCCGACCGCGTTGGCAATCGTGACGGTGCCGGACTTATAGGCGGACATCAGCCCCGGCACGCCGAGCATCGACGCCGGATTGAACATCAGCGGATCGAGGAACTCGTCGTCGACGCGACGATAAATGACGTCGACCCGGCGCGGCCCCTCGGTGGTGCGCATGTAGACGATGTTGTTGCGCACTTCGAGATCGCGCCCCTCGACGAGTTCCACGCCCATCTTGTCGGCGAGGAAGGAATGCTCGTAGTAGGCGGAGTTGAATTGACCCGGCGTCAGCAGAACGACCGTCGGATCGCCGGGCGCCGCGCGCGGCGCCACCGAGCGCAAAGTTGCCAGCAGCATGTCGGGATAATGGTCGACGGGCTGCACGCGGTGCTGGCCGAACAAGTCGGGCAGCAGGCGCATGCTCGCCTCGCGGTTCTCCAACATGTAGGAGACGCCCGAGGGCGTGCGCGCATTGTCTTCGAGCACGTAGAATGTCTCGGGGTCGACACGGACGATATCGATGCCGGCGATATGGACGTAGACATCACCTGCCGGCTTGATGCGTGTCATTTCCGGTTGGAAAGCCGGGTTCTGCAGGATGAGATCTTCCGGGACGATACCGGCCGCAACGATCTCTTGGGCCGAATAAACATCCTTGATGAACGCGTTCAACGCTTTGACGCGCTGCTCCAGCCCGCGCGCCAGGAGCTTCCATTCCGACGACGTCAGAACGCGGGGAATAATGTCGAACGGGATCAGCCGCTCGGCTCCGGCGTTGTCGCCATAGACGTTGAACGTGATGCCGATGCGGCGGAAAAACTGCTCGGCCTCGGCCTGTTGGTTGGCGATCAGATCTTTTTGTGCGGTCGCCAGCCACTGCTCGATGGCTTTGTAGGCGTCGCGAACGCTGCCGTCGGGGTTTTGCACTTCATTGAAGAACTTAGGTACTGCCATCGCGCACGAATGCCCCCGTCGACCTTGCACACCACAAGACTGGTCCGACGACACGCCTTCCGCAAGAGCAAATGGCCTAAAGGTTCGCCAGCACCCGATAAAAAAACAGGCGCTCTGTCGCGGCGCCGTCAGCCTTATGCTGCGGGGCCTGAGCCCTGCCCGGCGTGCAGGCAGACAGGTTCAGTCGTCGTCACCGGCGACGCAGGCTTGATAGCGGAGCCGCCATTTGCGGAGCCCGGTCGCTTCGTAGCGTGCCCTCAGCCAGCGGCACCCGTTGCCGACTTCAGTGAAATACCCATAGGAGACAAGTGGAACGCCCAGGCCTGTGGCATAGCCGTAGTAGCCGCCGCGGCCACGGACATGGCGCGTATGCCGGTCGACACGGGCCACGAATTTCGGCGGGATGTGCTTGATATAGGCGGCCCGGGTCGGCACGCCGGCACGGGTGAAGACGTTAGCGCCGCCAGCCCCCGCGATGAAGCGCGCG
>JANYHP010000051.1 GCA_025359005.1 Hyphomicrobiaceae bacterium
TGATCTCCGTCTGGCGACGCGACATCGCCGACGATCGGGATATCGACACGCACGTTCTTGTTGATTGACGACGGATCGATATCGATATGGATCTTATGGCTCTTGGGGCTGAATTTTCCGACAACGCCAGTGATGCGATCATCGAAACGGGCGCCGATATTGATCATGACGTCGCAGTCGTGCATCGCCATATTTGCTTCCGCGGTGCCATGCATGCCCAGCATCCCCAGCCACGCCTTGCCCGAAGCAGGATAGGCGCCGAGCCCCATCAAGGTGGAGGTGACTGGGAAGTCAGTGAGCTTTTGCAGATCGCGCAGCAGCTTGGCAGCCTTCGGTCCGGAATTGATAACGCCGCCACCCGTGTAGAGGATGGGGCGCTTGGCGCCGGCCATCAGCTTGACGGCAGCAGCGATGGCACTGGCATCTCCAGTGCGCCGTGGTTGATAGGTCTTGTGTTTGATGTCGCGCGGACCGACGTAGATGCCGGCGGCGAACTGCACGTCTTTTGGAATATCGACGACGACAGGCCCCGGACGGCCGGACTGGGCGACGTAGAACGCTTCGTGCAAGACGCGAGCGAGATCGTCGACGCTGCGGACCAGCCAGTTGTGTTTGGTACAGGGGCGCGTGATGCCGACGGTATCGCATTCCTGGAAGGCATCGTTGCCGATCAGGTGCGTCGGGACCTGCCCCGTGAGACAGACAATCGGGATGGAATCCATGAGCGCATCCGCGAGCCCGGTCACGGCGTTGGTGGCGCCGGGACCTGAGGTGACGAGGACCACTCCAACCTTGCCGGTCGAGCGGGCATAGCCCTCGGCCGCATGCACCGCGCCGCCCTCCTGGCGGACGAGGATGTGCTCGACTTTGTCCTGCTGGCAGATTTCGTCATAGATCGGCAGCACAGCGCCGCCGGGATAGCCGAAGATGTGCTCGACACCCTGATCGGCAAGGGCCTTCAAGACGATTTCAGCGCCGGTCATGGTGCGAGCCATGGGTGTCCTAACGGTGCAACTTGGCAAATTTTCGGCGCCGCCGAACGCGACGCGAGCGGCGTGGAGTTACCCCGAAACTGGCATGCAATCAATAAAGTCTATCATTGACCCGTCATTTCTATTGATTTCATCGATTTGAACAATGTTCCATGAACTCATATTGCGCCGTAGCCATGTTTTCTGCCGTTTCACAAAGTGCCACGTATCCAGCTTGGTACGCTCGACAGCCGCAGCCTGGGCAATCTCACCTGCGATGTGCGCCATAAGCGGTGCCACGCCCAGTGCACCCAGAACGGGCAGATCCGTCGCCAGCGACAGCGCCGCAAGGGCCCGCACTTCGTCGAGCGCACCGGCGGCGATCATGGCGTCGACGCGAGCATCACAGCGCGCACGCAACGCGACCGCATCGGGAGCCAGCACAAGCCGGACGGTCGGACCCTCAATCACCGGCACGCCCGGCAGGCGTTGCCAGTAAGCGAGCGACAACCCGGTCCCCTCCAGCACCTCCAGTGCACGCGTGAGACGCTGCGGGTCAGACGGACGTAAACGCGCTGCCATCTCCGGATCATGGGCCAGCAAAATGTCGTAGAGCCCGCCGGCACCAAGGCGCGCAGCCTCGGCTCGCCAGTGGGCGCGCACCGCCGGATCAATGGCCGGCACCGGTGAGAGGCCTTCCAGCAACACCTTGAAATAGAGACCGGTCCCTCCAACAATCACTGGCCTCTGCCCCGCCGTTCGTGCCGCTGCAATCGCGGTCGCCATATCGCTGGCATAGCGGCCAGCGGAATAGGCGACCGAGGCCGGGACATGCCCATAGAGGCGATGCGGCACACGAACCTCGTCGGCAGTCGAGGGCCGCGCCGTCAGGATCGAGAGTTCGGCATAGACCTGCAGCGCGTCGGCATTGATCACGACGCCGCCGACAGCTCTAGCGACGGCGATCGCAAGCGCTGACTTCCCCGACGCGGTGGGGCCGGCAATCAGGATTGGACAGGGCACAGACACGGACATGCCGACGACATAGCCGGCGCAGCACCAGTTGGCGAGCTTGTCGGCAGATTGACAGGGCGGCATGCGCCGTGTTCCTGAGCGATCAGCCGGTGCATAAACCAGTGCCGCGTCACGGGGAGAAATCGGCAATGAGTGTGATGCGCTGGCTCACGGCCGCGATGCTGGCTTGGTGCCTCTCCTCGCCGAACGCCGTTCACGCGCAAGCGCAGCAATCGCCGACCGCTGTCGTGCCCGCCGCGTCCGAAAATGCGCGGACAGTGCTCGCCCGCGTGCAGCCGGCCGTGATCCAGGTCAAAGGCTTCTTCGGGGCCAACTCCGCTCAGGCCTTTCACGGCACAGGCTTTGCGGTCCGCGCAGGCGGCATTTTTGTGACGAATTATCACGTCGTCGCCGAGCGCGTGCAGTACCCCGACAAGTACCGCCTCGAATACCGCACCCCAGACGGAGCCACCGGCCCGATCGAGGTGCTCGCCGTCGACGTGCGGCACGATCTCGCGATCATCCGAGCCAAGGGATTTGCGCCGCAACCGTTGGTGTTCGATCGAACGCCGCCGCCAAAAGGCGCACGCGCCTATGCCGTCGGCTATCCGCTCGATGTGGGCCTGACGATCACCGAGGGCGTCTCGAACGGGCAGGTGGAGGACAGTTTCGAGCCGCGCATCCATTATTCGGGCGCAATCAATGCGGGGATGTCGGGCGGGCCGGCGATGAATGCGTCCGGCGAGGTGATCGGCGCCAACGTGTCGGCCTACCTGTTCCAGCAGTTGGTGAGCTTTCTCGTACCCGTGGCGCACATCGCCGACCTCGCCGCGCACGTGACGGATGCGGTGCCGGAAACCAGCGCGCTGCAACAATCCGTTGTCACACAGATGCGGGCGCATTCGTCAGATCTGCTCGACGCGCTCAAGCCCCCGTTCGTGACTCAAGTGAGCGCGGGCTACGCGTTGCCGGGCAAGATCGCACCGTTCGTCAATTGCAATGCCGCAGGCGCTCCAGTGAGCGAGGACCCCGTGCAGATGGTCCGCATCAGTTGCTCGGCGAAAGCCGGAATTTATGTGCAGCAGGGGCTGTCCAGCGGTGACATCAAATTCGAGCATTATGTGCTGAGCACCGACAAGCTTGATGCATGGCGCTTTGGCGGACGTCTATCGGCATTATCGCAGGCTTCCGGCGCCTTCGGCCAGCGGCGACACGTGGCACCGTTCGCCTGCGAACACCGCGTGCTGGCGCTTAAAGGCTTTGACGCCGACCTGATGACTTGCACCCGCGGCTATCGCAAACTCGACGGGCTGTACGACTTCGTCATCCGTATCTCCAGCCTCAGCGGCGGCGCCGGCCGCGGCTTCGCCAGCCATCTTGACATGTATGGCCTCGAATTCGACGCCGGCATGGCTTTCGTCCGACGCTATCTCGAAGCGATGGCCTACCTGCCGTCGGAGGCCAAGCGATGAACACCGAAACGGTCCTTGTCGACATTATTGCCAGTACCGGCACCATCCGCGAGCGCGTCACCCTGAGTGACGAACGACGCAGCTTCACGATCGGCCGCTCCGTGACGGCGGATGTCGTTCTCGACGATCCGCACGCAGCCGCGCTGCACGCCGAGGTGGCCATTGCCGCCGACGGGCAGACGACCGTACGCGACCTTGGCTCAACGAACGGCGTCATGGTGGCCGGCAAGCGCCACCACGACCGCGTCGCACTGCCAGCCGGAAGCAGCGCGTTCGGCATCGGTCGCACGCACATCCGCGTCCGCACCCAGCATGAGGCTTTGCTGCCCGAACAGCCTGATCGGCACGTCATTGCATCGGTGCTGCAGCACGCAGGTCCGATCGCGGCGGGCACGGCAGCGGTGTGCCTGGCGCAGTCTCTGTATAGCGACTGGTTCGGCGCCCCGCGTGATCTGGCGGCGAACGCGGTGATGTCGATCGGCGTCTCGGCGGCAGTAGCGGCCGTTTGGACGGCCGCATGGGGACTGCTGACCCGGATTATGCTGGGGGAATGGCATTGGCTGCGCCACGCGGCAATCTTTCTCGGCGCGGTTGCACTCTACAACGGCATCAACGCCGTCCTCGATTTTGCAACCTTCGTGCTATCGCTGTCGCCGTGGACAGGGCAGCATACGTGGCTCGCCCTGCTGGCACTCGGCATGGGACTTTATTTCCACCTGATCAACGCCTCGAGCCTGCCGACCCGGCGCGCCGCGATGATCGCGACTGCCGTCTTCGCAGTGCTGGGCGGGGCAGGTTGGTGGCTGGATACGCGAGATACGAACCGCAACGTAAACCTGGTCAAGTCTCAGTTCCGCATCTATCCGTCGTCATGGCGGCTCGCTGGGCCGGAAAGCGTGGACAGCTATTTCAGGCGTGCACCGGCACTCAGAGCCGCCACCGACCGCCGTCGCGACGCCGTGCTCAAGAGTGATCGCGAGGACGACAGCCCATAATGAGGATCAGCACGCCTCGGGCACCTCGCGAATTCTATGCGCCTGAGTGTGCGGGCATGTCGCCCCGTAGTGTGCAGACGACCCATAGGAGAGCACGCAATGATCCCTCCAGTTCGTTCGGAAATCCGGATCCGCAAAGATGACCTCAAGACAGCTGCCGTGTTCGAGACACGGCTGCCCGCTCAGTTAGCTGCGGGAGAGATCCTGCTTGCCGTCGATCGCTTCTCGATGACGTCGAATAACATCACCTACGCGGCCTTTGGCGACCGTATGAAGTATTGGGATTTCTATCCGACCGATGAGGGCTGGGGGATCATCCCCGTCTGGGGCTATGCGGACGTGCTCGCCTCGTCCGCCAACAAGGTGGCAGTGGGAAGCCGCTATTATGGCTACTACCCGATGGCCAGCCACGCCGTCCTGTCGCTGACATCGGCGACA
>JANYHP010000086.1 GCA_025359005.1 Hyphomicrobiaceae bacterium
CCACCCGCCTTTTGTTTCTTCAGACCAAAAAGCTGAGGGTCCGGGAGCTGTGCTCCCGGTCGGGTGCAGGGCGGAAGCCCTACGCGCGAAGCGCCATCACGCCCCATCCACCTCCCCCACCGAAAGAACCACTCATGACCCACACCTACGCCCCCGAAACAAAATCCACCGACCTCACCGGCGCCTTCGAAGACTTCATGCGCACCTTCGAGGCCTACAAAGCCACCAACGACGAGCGCCTCGACGCGCTGCAGAAGCGCTCGGGCGACGTGCTCGCCGACGAGAAGCTGGCCCGCCTCGACCGCGCCCTCGACGACGCCCGCCGTGTCGTCGACCAGGTGACGCTCAAGGCGCAGCGTCCGCAACTCGGCGCCGCCGCTCCCCGCTCGGCCACTGACCGCGAGCACAAGGCCGCCTTCGAAACCTACATGCGCCGCGGCGACACCACGGCAATCGCGCGCGTCGAGGCCAAGGCTCTCTCCGCCAACTCCAGCCCCGACGGCGGCTACACCGTGCCGGTCGAGATCGAAGCCAGCATCAACCACGCGCTGCGCGCCATCTCACCGATCCGCGCCATCGCCGGCAATCGCCAAGTCTCGGCGTCCGTCTACCGCAAGCCCTTCGCCACCGCTGGTTTCCCCGCCGGTTGGGTCGGCGAGGGTGATGCGCGGCCGCAGACGACCACGCCGCAGCTTGCAGAAATGGCGTTCCCGACGATGGAACTGTACGCCATGCCGGCGGCCAGCATGCACTTGCTCGACGACAGTATCGTCAACATCGATCAGTGGATCGCCGACGAAGTGCGCATCACGTTCGCCCAGCAGGAAGGCGCCGCCTTCATCAACGGCCAGGGCGTCAACACACCGAAAGGCTTCCTCGCCTATCCGACTGTCGACAACGCCAGCTGGTCGTTCGGCAACATCGGCACCATCAAGACCGGTGTCGCCGGCGCCTTCGCGGCCACCAATCCCTATGACAAGCTGATCGATCTGGTGCACAGCCTGAAGGCGCCCTATCGCGCCAACGGCTCCTTCGTGATGAACCGCGGCACGCAAGCCGCGGTCCGCAAGATGAAGGACAGCATCGGCGATTATCTCTGGCAGCCGTCCACCACGCCAGGCGTCGCGCCGACCCTGATGGGCTACCCGGTGGTCGAAGCCGAAGACATGCCGGATGTCGCGACCGACAGCACCGCGATCGCCTTCGGTGACTTCAACCGCGGCTATCTCGTCGTCGACCGCATCGGCATCCGCATGCTGCGCGATCCCTACTCCGCCAAGCCTTACGTGCTGTTCTACACCACCAAGCGCGTCGGCGGCGGCGTGCAGGACTTCGACGCCATCAAGCTGCTGAAGTTCAGCGCGTAACGCGCGCCCTCGCCCCAGCGTCCATCTGCAATGGGGTGCAGGGTGCCAAAAGTCGTGCGCGACACCCACGTTTTGCGCGCGACGCAGCCATCACTCTCCCCTCCCCTCCCCTCCCCCGATCCATCGCCGCCGTGTCCGCACCCTCCCTCGGCGGCGCGATGGTGCGGCGGCGGGCGAAGCAAGCACACCCTCCATCCACTCGTTTCGCCCGCCGCACTGCCGAACCCTGAACCCAGCCCGTCCGTCCATCCCCAACCGGAGCCCACTCATGGCCACCGTTCTCACCCGCGCGCCTGCCGTCGAGCCGCTCACGCTCGCCGACGTCAAAGCGCATCTGCGCATCGATACATCCGACGAAGATGGGCTGCTGCAGACGTTGATCCTCACCTCGCGGATGCACATCGAGGTGGCCCTTGGTCTCGCGCTCATCACGCAGGCGTGGTCGTGCTACTTCGACCGCTGGCCGCAGGCACTCGGCTCGCCGCCAGGCGTCGCCGGCTTGCGCGATGCCCACTTCGCCCCGACCGCTGCGCCTGCGTTGACATTGCCGCTGTTTCCGATCGCCTCCGTCGACGCCATCCGCATCTATGCCGACGACGGCTCGTTCGCCGCGCTGCCCGTCTCTGATTTCACCCTCGATCTGGCGTCCCGCCCGGCCCGCATCGCCCGCCGCGTTGGCGCCGCAGCCCCTCAGCCCGCGCGTCGCATGAACGGCATCGAATTCGCCGTCACCGCCGGCTTCGGCGCCACGCCCGCTGACGTGCCCGCGCCGATCCGCCAGGCGCTCCTGCTGCTCGTCGCCCACTGGTACGAGCATCGCGATCCCATCGAGATCGGCAAAATAGAATCCCGCGTCCCCGATGCCGTCTCGGCCCTTCTCGCGCCGTGGGCGCCGGTGCGCCTATGACGACGCCGGTCCTCAAGCCGCCGCCCATTGGCGCTCTGCGCCGCCGCGTTGTTCTCGAAGCTCTCGACGCCAGCCCCGACGGCAGCGGCGGCACGCTCGGCACTTGGAGCCCCATCACGGCCCTGTGGGCATCGCTCCATCCACGTCACGGCGGCGAGGTGTTCGACGGCGGCCATGTCGAAGGCAGCGTCGTCTTCGATATCTGGATCAGACCGCGCGCCGACATCGCGCCCGGCCATCGCCTCCGCCTCAACCAGCGCATCTTCAACATTCGCGCCGTCCTCCGGCTCGACGAAGTGGTCAACCGTATGCGGCTGATCTGCGAGGAGCGAAACCTGTGAAATTCACCGTCCGCATCGACGGCGGCGGTGGCGCCCTCGTCGCGCGCCTCGTCGCCGCCGCCAACGCCAAGCTCGCTCGACAACTCAAGCGCCGTATCCGCCGCCGTCGCGCGACAGTCGCCGTGCCAACGCCGACGCACGCCACTCGCCGCCCGAAATTCTCCATGCCGCGCCGAAAAATCAGACCCTGAAGTCACCGTCGAGTGTCCCCATGTCCGCTTCAACCCTCGCCCTCCAGCAAGCAATTTTCACGGCGCTGACCGCGTCGGCACCACTCGTCGCAGCCCTCGGCGGCCCGCGCATCTACGACGAGGCGCCCGAGCCCGTTGTGTTTCCCTATGTGTCTTTCGGCCCCGCCACCGTGCACGACGACGACACCGCCACCGAACGCGCCGACGAGCATGTCTTCACGCTCCACATCTGGTCGCGTGCGCGCGGCCGCAAGGAATCGCACGCGCTCGTCGAACTGGTGCGCGCATCGCTGCACGATCAGCCGTTGGCCCTAAGTGGCTTTCGCCTCGTCAATCTGCGGCACGAGCAGAGCACGATCCGCCGCCTCGCCGACGGCGAGACCACCCGCAGCGATCTCCATTTCCGCGCCGTCACCGAGCCACTCTGATCACGCGCTGGCAGACCCACCGCCCAACCCCACGGACCCCCTCCCATGACCGCCCAGAAAGGCAAAGACCTCCTCCTCAAGCTCGACAGCGATGGCAACGGCACGTTCGTCACCGTCGCGGGGCTCCGCACCAAGACCTTCACCGTCAACGCCGAGACCGTCGACATCACCACCAGCGAAAGCACCGGCCGCTGGCGCGAACTGCTCGACGCCGCCGGCACCCAGCACGCCCGTCTCACCGGCAAGGGCATCTTCAAGAGTGCCGCGTCCGACGCCGCGTTGCGGGCCCTCGCCTTCGCCGGCACCATCCGCGCCTGGCAGATCATCGTCCCCGGCTTCGGCACCGTCGCCGGACCCTTCCAGATCTCCACGCTCGAGTTCAGCGGCCAGCATCACGCCGAAGTCGCCTTCGACATCACGCTCGAAAGTGCCGGTGAAATCACCTTCACCGCACTCGCACCCTGAGGCACGCCATGGCCAACAAATATCGCGGCGAAATTGCCGCCACCTTGGACGGTGCGTCCTACACGCTCTGTCTGACGCTCGGTGCGCTGGCCGAGTTGGAAACCGCCTTCGGCACCGATGACATGCTGTCGCTCGCCAACCGCTTCGGCGCCGGCCGCATTTCGGCTGGCGACTGCGTCCGCGTCATCGGCGCGGGCCTCCGTGGTGGCGGCCACGACGTCGCTGACGATGCTGTTGCCCGCATGCGCGGCGAAGACGGCGCGAGCGGCTTCGTCGACATCGTCGCCCGCCTGCTTGCTGCCACGTTCGGTGGTCCTGCGGCCGCCGTCGCCGTCGATGCCACAAGCGCCGCCGGAGCCGCCGTAGCGCCAGCGGTCGCCGTGATGGCGAAGGCCCATGCACCAGAAATGCCAGCGCCACAGCCATTTCTCGCACAGCCGCCGCAGGCCCCACGCCCTTTCCCTGGTCCGAGGTGATGGCGGCTGGCCTCGGAACCCTGCGCCTGCCGCCGTCTCACTTCTGGGCCATGACGCCGAAGGAAATCGACGCGGCGCTCCGCGGCGCCTTCGGACTGGCCGCCGATGCCGCCGTGCCGTCACGTGTTGATTTCGACCGGCTCTGCCACCTCTTTCCTGATGGATGATCCGCCATGCGCTTTCCCTCTGCCACAGCCCCCGGCGGCGCCGACGCCGAACTGACCGTCGCCGTCAATGCCGACACCGCCCCCTTCGAGCAGTCGATCGACACCGCCACCAAGGGCAGCTTGAAGCTCGGCACCACGCTTGCGACAGCCCTCGACGGCGTTGCGACCAAAGGCAAGAGCGTGACCACCATCATCGACGCGCTCGCGCTGTCGCTCTCAAAGATGGTGCTCAACGCCGCCTTCAAGCCGCTGGATGGGTTGTTGTCCGGTGCCATCGGTGGCTTGCTTTCCGGCAACGCCACGCCGTTCGCGTCCGGCGGCGTTTTCTCCGGCGGCCTGCCGGTGCCGTTCGCATCCGGCGGCGTCATTTCTTCGCCCGTCTCCTTCCCGCTCGGCAATGGTCAGACCGGCCTTGCCGGTGAGCGCGGGCCCGAAGCGATCATGCCGCTCAGCCGCGGTGCCGATGGCAAACTCGGCATTGCCGGCGCAGGCGGCGCGGCACCGATGTCCGTCACCTTCAACGTCGTCTCGCCGGACGCGCAAAGTTTCGCGCGCTCAGAAACACAGATCGCCGCCCTCCTCGCCCGCACCGTCTCCCAAGGTCAACGCAATCTGTAAAGGCGAGCGGCAAGCGGAGTCCTTCCCTTCTCTCCCGATGCGTAGGCATCGAAGGAGAAGGGAAGTGAACCCCTCAGCCCTCACAACTCCTGGCGCTCAAATGTCATTCCACGAAACCCGCTTCCCCACCAATATTTCGCGTGGCGCCCATGGCGGCCCCGAGCGGCGCACCGACGTCGTCGTGCTCGGGTCCGGCGCCGAAGAACGCAACGCGCGTTGGGCCGATAGCCGCCGCACCTACAACGCCGGCTACGGCGTGCGCACACTCGACGACCTGCACGCCGTCGTCGCCTTCTTCGAGGAACGGCGCGGGAAATTGCACGGGTTCCGCTGGCACGACGCCACCGACTTCAAATCATGCGCGCCAGAGAAAGCGCCGTCGATGCTCGATTGCGTGCTCGGTACCGGTGACGGTGTCGTCACGCGCTATAGCCTCATCAAGACCTACGGCACCACGTTCGCGCCCTACGCGCGCCGCATCACCAAGCCCGTTGCCGGCTCGTTGCTCGTCGCCGTCGCTGGCGTCGCGCAGCCCGCTACCGCGTTCATCGCCGACACCACCACCGGCGCAGTGATCTTTCTGCCGGGTCATATTCCCGCCGCGGGCGCCATCGTCACCGCCGGCTTCCAGTTCGACGTGCCTGTGCGCTTCGACACCGACAAGCTCGAAATCAATCTTACCGGCTTTCGGTCCGGCGCCATCCCCGCCATCCCCCTCGTCGAACTCCGGGTCTGACAACCGGGATGGCACCGACCGCTTCCCATCTGCCTTGCAATGGCGGGTGGGTCGAAGGGCGGCAGTCCTTCTCGCGGAGCGACCGGTCGCAACGATAGCAAAAGGCCGAGTAAACCCGATGAAAGCTCTTCCCCCCGCCCTCCAGGCCCATCTCGACAGCGGCGCAACAACGCTCGCCTGGTGTTGGCGCCTCACCCGTCGCGACGGCACGCAGTTGGGCTTCACCGATCACGACCGCGATCTCGTCTTCGACGGCACCACATTCGAAGCCGCCGCCGGCATGACCGCCACCGAGATCCGCGACAGCGTTGGTCTATCCGTCGACAATCTGTCCATCGAGAGCGCACTCAGTTCGGCTCATCTCTCCGACCACGATCTCGCCGCTGGTCTCTACGACGCGGCAAAAATCGAGATCTGGCGCACCAACTGGTCGGATACGGCGCAGCGGGTGCTCATGCGCGCGGGCTCGCTCGGCGAAGTGCGCCGCTCCGGTCTGGCCTTCTCCGCCGAAATCCGCGGCCTGGCCCATTATCTGCAACAGCCGCAAGGCCGCCTCTATCAATATACCTGTGATGCCGCGCTCGGCGATGCGCGCTGCAGCGTCGCCATCGCATCGAGCGCCTATCGCGCCACGGCCAGCGTCGCCACGGTCAGCAGTCTTCGCCAGGTTACCGTCACCGGTCTGCAATCTTATGCAAGCGAATGGTTCACGCGCGGCCTCTGCCGCGTAACCGCCGGCACCAACACCGGCGCAGCCATTGAGATCAAGCGCCACACGCTGTCCGGCGGAACGGCTTCGCTCGAACTCTGGCAGCCGCTCGCCGATCTGCCCGCCGTCGGCGACACACTGCTGCTCACCGCCGGCTGCGACAAGCACTTCACCACGTGCCGCGACCGCTTCCAGAACGCGGCCAATTTCCGCGGTTTCCCGCACATGCCGGGAACCGACTACGTCACCCTCGTCGCCCGTCCCGGCGATCCCACCAACGACGGCAGCCCCCGCGTCGGAACCTGACGCCGGAGTGCCCTTCCCTTCTCCCCTGATGCCTTCGCATCGGGGGAGAAGGTGTCACGAAGTGGCAAATGAGGGGCAGTGCCCGGTCTCGATCCTCGCCTAACACAAACACCCCTGCGATCCGCCATGACCCACAGTCACATCGTCATCACGCGCGCGCGCATTATCATGCTCGCGCGCACCTGGGCTGGCACGCCCTATCATCACCAGGCCAGCGCCAAGGGCATCGGCACCGATTGCCTCGGCCTCGTGCGCGGCGTCTGGCGCGAACTCTATGGCTCAGAGCCCGCACTCGTGCCCGGCTATTCGCGTGACTGGGCCGAAGCCAGCGGCCGCGAGACACTTTACGAGGCCGCGCGCAAGCACTTCACCGAGATCCCAAAGGCTGAAGCCACGGGCGGCGACGTGCTGCTGTTTCGCTGGCGATCGGGGGCCGTTGCAAAGCACGTCGGCATTCTGCTCGGGCGTCCGCGCCTCATCCACGCCTTCGAAGGTGTTCCCGTCACCGAGATCAAGATGACGCCCTGGTGGTGGCGCCACGCCGTCGCGGCCTTCCGCTTCCCCGGCGTCATCGATCCTCCCGCCACCGACTACTGATCGCTCAACCCTCACCACGTACGGCTCCGCTCCATGGCTACTCTCGCACTCGGCGCCCTCGGGGCCGCCGCTGGCAGCGCATTGCTGCCCGCCGGCTTGTCGGTCCTCGGCACGACACTCACCGGCGCCGCCTTAGGCACCCAGATCGGCGCGCTGGCCGGTCACGTCGTGGATCAGGCGCTGTTCGGCGCCTCGGGCCGCTCGCGCGTCGTCGACGGTCCGCGCCTCAGCGATGTCCGCGTCACAGCCTCGACCGAAGGCGCGCCGATCCCGCGCCTCTATGGGCGCGCGCGCCTCGGCGGCCAGATCATCTGGGCCTGCAATCTCATTGAAACCGTGCAATCCAAATCAGCGTCCGGCGCGGGCAAGGGCGCGCGCGGTTCCGCCAATGCCGGCGTCGATTATCTCTACGCCGCCGATTTCGCCGTAGGCCTGTGCGAGGGCGAGATTTCCGGGCTCGGTCGCGTGTGGGCCGATGGTCGCGAGATCGATCTGGCGACGTACACCTGGCGTCTTTATGTCGGCAGCGAAGGCCAACACCCCGATGCCCTCATCGAGGCCAAGCAGGGCGCCGGCAATGCACCGGCCTATCGCGGCCTCGCCTACGTTGTGTTCGAGAACATGCCGCTCGCCGACTTCGGCAATCGCATCCCGCAACTCTCGTTCGAGATCTTCCGTCCCATCGACACCCTGACGCGACAGATCCGCGGCGTCTCCCTCATTCCCGGCTCCGGCGAGTTCGTCTATGCGCCCACCGAGATCAGCCGCACTGTCAATCGCATCTCATCGACGTTCGACAACGTGCACACGCGCCAAGGCGGCACCGACTGGTCCGTAGCCATCGACCAGCTGCAGGCACAGCTCCCCAACGCCAAATCCGTCTCCCTCGTCGTCAGCTGGTTCGGCACCTCGCTGGATGCGGCTCAGTGCCAGCTCCGTCCGTGTGTCGAGCGGCTCGAAAAAGCAACCACGCCGCGCACCTGGAGCGTCACCGGGTTGACACGCGATACCGCGCCACTGGTCAGCCAGATCGACGGCCGCCCGGCATTTGGTGGCACGCCCGACGATCAGACCGTCGTCGACGCCATCCGCGATCTGAAGACCCGCGGCCTTTCCGTGGTGTTCTCCCCCTTCATTCTGCTCGACGTAGCTGCCGGCAACACACTGCCCGATCCCTATTCTGCAAATACCACCCAGCCCGCTTATCCCTGGCGCGGACGCATCACGGTCAGCCCCGCCGCCGGTCGCCCCGGCACACTCGACAAAACCAGTGCTGCCTCTATCGCTCTTGCCGCGTTCGTCGGCACCGCGACGCCTGCGGACTTTTCGATCGCCGGCGATACCGTGACCTATGCGGGGCCTGCAGAATTCAGCTTCCGCCGCATGATCCTGCACTATGCCCACCTCGCCCAGGCAGCCGGCGGCGTCGATGCCTTCGTGCTGTGCTCGGAGTTACGCGGCTTGTCGCAAACGCGCGGCCCCGGTGGCGCCTATCCCTTCGTGAGCGCGCTGCAGCAGTTGGCGGCCGATGTGCGCAGCATTCTCGGTTCCGCCACCAAAATCGTCTACGCCGCCGACTGGACCGAGTACTTCGGCCACCAGCCCACCGACGGCTCGGGAGACGTGGTCTTCAATCTCGATCCGTTGTGGTCCTCGCCCGATATCGACGCCATCGGCATCGATTGCTACTGGCCGCTCGCCGATTGGCGCGACGGCGCCAGCCACCTCGACGCCCTCGCCGGTGTTGGTTCCATTTACGATCAGGCTTATCTGAAATCCAACCTGACCGGCGGCGAGGGCTTCGCCTGGTATTACGCCAGCGACGCCGATCGCGCAGCACAAGTGCGCACGCCCATCACCGATGGCGCCGGCAAACCGTGGGTGTTCCGCACCAAGGATCTGACGGCCTGGTGGTCTCAGCCGCATTACGATCGGCCCGGCGGTATCGAAGCGGCAACGCCCACCGCCTGGGTGCCGCAATCCAAGCCGGTGTGGTTTATGGAACTCGGCTGCCCCGCCGTCGACAAAGGGGCCAACCAACCAAACGTCTTCGTCGATCCCAAGAGCTCTGAAAGTTTCTATCCTTACTTCTCCACGCGCACGCGCGACGACGCCATGCAGCGCGCCTACCTGCAAGCCTTCCACGACGCCTTCGATCCCACCTCTCCCGGCGCCGTGCCCGGCCTCAATCCT
Source organism: Hyphomicrobiaceae bacterium (assembly GCA_025359005.1). Classification (GTDB taxonomy): domain Bacteria; phylum Pseudomonadota; class Alphaproteobacteria; order Rhizobiales; family Hyphomicrobiaceae; genus JABFRJ01. The sequence goes on from JANYHP010000086.1 coordinate 9,502, forward strand.
GTCTCCACCGTGTATGGCGCGCCGATGCTCGATCTGACGCGCATGCATGTCTACTGCTGGGATGCACGGCCCTATCCGGCCTTTCCCAACGAGGCGCGGACCTGGAGCGATGGCAGCAACTGGGCGCTTGGTCATTGGATCAGTGGCCGCATCGCCTCCGTCGCGCTCACCGATCTGCTGGCGCACGTTCTTGCCGACTATGGCTTCCACGCGATCGACGCGCACGCCGTCACGGGCGTGCTACCAGGCTTCGTCATCGACCGCATCATGAGCGCGCGCGATGCGCTGCAGCCGCTGGAATTGACGTACTTCTTCGACAGTCTCGAAAGCGAGGGCCGCATCGTGTTCCGCCGACGCGCGGGCACGACAGACGGCCTCACTCTGACATCCGCCGATCTCGTCGAGACGCGCGCCGATGCGGCCCTCGCCCATATTACGCGTGCGCAGGAGACGGACCTGCCCGCCGCTGCCAAGATCGCCTACATCTCGACGTCCGGTGTATATCCGCAGGCGATTGCAGAGGCGCGTCGCACCGGTGGCGCGTCGCAGCGCGTCGCCACCGCCACCCTGCCGCTCGTTCTTGACGCAACGTCGGCAGCAGGCATCGCTGATACATGGCTGTTTGAAAGTTGGGCCGCGCGTGAGAAAGCACAGTTTTCGTTGCCGCCCAGCAGGCTCGCGCTCGAGCCCGGCGACATCGTCAGCCTGGAGATCGCCAGCCGCACCTATCGCCTGCGCATCACCGAGATCGGCGAGCACGGCGCCCGCGATATCCACGCTCTGAGCAATGATCCCTCTGTCTATGGCGCCGTCCCGATCATCGACCGGCCGCCGCCCAACGGACCGCCACGGCCGTCCGGCACGCCGCTCGCACTGTTCCTCGATATCCCGCCCCTTGCCGATGACGCCTCCGACAGCGCCGGCTACATCGCCGCTGCGCAGGCGCCCTGGCCCGGCACGCTTGCCGTCTGGCGTTCGCCGGAACGATCCGGTTACAGCCTGAAAGCCCTTCTGCCTGCGCCAGCCATAACCGGCCTGACCGCGTCCGTGCTGGGCAATGGCGCCGTCTGGCGTCTCGATCACGCCAACCGCCTGTTCGTCGTCGTCGACAGCGGCACGCTGGCCTCCGTCACCCGCCTGCAACTTCTCGGCGGTGCCAACCTTGCCGCCGTCGAACGCGCTCCCGACGTGTGGGAACTCTTCCAATTCGAGGCCGCCACCTTGGTCGGCGCCGGCCGCTACGAACTCAGCAATTTGCTGCGCGGCCAACGTGGCACGGAAGCTGCTGCCCCAGCGTCCATTGCAGCCGGCGCCCGCTTCGTCCTGCTCGATGGCGCAGTCCTGCCCGTCGCGATGTCCACCGACGAGGTCGCGCAAACATTCAATTGGAAAGTCGGCCCCGCCTCGCGCGATATCGGCGATGCGAGTTATGCCAGTGCGGCACACACATTCCGCGGTGTCGGCGTCGTGCCCTACAGTCCCGTCCGCCTCCGCGCCAACCGATCGGTCGCGGGCGATCTCACTGTCACCTGGTTACGCCGAACGCGCCGCAATGGCGACAGCTGGCTCGCCGAAGACGTCCCCCTTGGCGAGGACAGTGAAAGCTACAAGGTCGACGTGCTCGCCAGCGCCGAGCCCGGCGCCGCCATCGTGCGCACCGTCACTGTGACCACACCGAGCGTCATTTACACCGCCGCTCAGCAAGCAACCGACCTTGGCGCCGTCAGCACCGCCATCACCATCCGCGTCTCCCAGATCAGCCGCGTCGTCGGCCCCGGCACCCCCACCACCGCGACGCTCTGACGTCACCCTCCCATCTCCCCCGATGCCTGCGTATCGGGCGAGACGGTGCCCCGGAGGGGCGGATGAGGCGCAGCACCAGGTTCCCCACCATGTCCCAACCAACTCCCCATCCCTGGCTCGATCGCGCCTGGGCCGATCTCGGCGTCAGCGCACAGCCCGGCCCCGCTACCGACATCCACGTGCACGGCTACTATGCCGATGCCGGCCATCCGGAAGTCGAAGGCGACGACGTCGCCTGGTGCGCGGCGTTCGTCGGTGCCTGTCTCGCCCGCGGCGGGATTGCGCCCAGCGGTTCTCTGCTCGCCCGCTCGTACCTGTCGTATGGCGCAGCGATCGCGGACGCGCGCCCCGGCTCCATCGCCGTCTTCTCGCGTGACGGCGATGCAGCCCTTGGCCACGTCGCCTTCGTCGTCGGCGAAACTGCGGGCGCGCTGCTCATCCTTGGCGGCAACCAGTCCCACACCGTCTCCGTCATCGCCATGCCGCGCGATCACTTGCTTGGCCTGCGCTGGCCCCTGACCGCTTCGCCCCCCCTCGGGCCAACACCGATCGCCCCACAGGGTGACGCAGCGTTCTCTCGCGCCCTCGCGCATGTGCTCGCCATGGAAGGCGGCTACTCCGACGATCCCTATGACCCCGGTGGCCCGACTAACCTTGGGATCACCCTCGCCGATCTCGCGCGCTTCCGCGACGTCGCTGTCACGCCCGAACTCAAGCCCGCCGTCAAAGCCCTGACCGCCGCCGATGTCGCACCCATCTACGAGGCGCTCTATTGGCAGCCTTCTTTTGCCGCGCACCTGCCGCCAGCTCTTGCGCTGTTTCACTTCGATGCCGCCGTCAATCACGGGCTCGGCGCTGCAGCCCGCATGCTCCAACAGGCGCTCGCCGTCGCAATCGATGGCGAGATCGGGCCAGAAACCCTGGCCGCCGCGGCCGCCTGCGACCCCGCCGCCGTCCTCGCCGCCTACGCCGTTATCCGCCGCGCCCGCTATCGAGCGCTGCCGACCTTCTGGCGCTTCGGCCATGGCTGGCTTGCCCGCGTCGATCAGACCCTCGCAGCCGCCACGCCGTTGCTCATGCAGCCTGTCCCATCCTTGCCCAAACCACCCCTGAAGGAGCCGTCAATGTCCGAAACAGCCACGTCCATGCCAAATCCAGCCACCGCCTCTGAGCCTAAATGGTGGGGCCAGTCGCTGACCATCTGGGGTGCGATCGTCACCACGCTGGCCACCGTCGTGCCTGTAGCTGGCCCCCTCGTCGGCCTCGATATTTCCGCCGATACCGTTCATCAGATCGGCGACGGCGTCGTCCGTGTCGCTCAGGCGCTCGGCGGCGTCATCGGCATCGCCATGACGATCTACGGCCGCGCCCGCGCCGTCCAGCCGCTCATTCGCCGCGACTTCCAGCTCAAACTTTGAGCCGTCTGCGATGTGTGCCGTTGAACCTGCTATTCACGGCGGGTTCAGTGCGCCCATGCCAAAAGTTGCGCCATGACCCACCGTTTGCGCCAGATCTGCTTCGCCGCCACCCTTTCAGCGCTTGGCCTTTCGACGCTGTGTGTCAGCGCCAACCGGGCACAGGCCGCCGCCACACCGGCGGTCTGTTTCGAAGCCTGGACGGATGCGGCCCCGGTCGTCCAGCGCGAGGCGTTGGCCGCCGTGCGCGACATCCACGCCGGCATGCGCCAGCGCAACGCCGGAGACGTCGTGCGGGTGCAACTGTGCACCGAGGACAACCGTTACGTTTACCGCCTGATCGTCCGCGAACCCAAGGGGCGCATCGTGCCCCTGACCGTTGATGCCCGCCATCCGTTCTCCCCGTGAAACCAGATCTGAAAGCCGCGCCAGAGCATTTTCCACCAAAGTGGGCACCGGTTTGGTGCAGAAAATGCGACAAACAAAGGGCTAGTGTTCCGGCGCTGACATTTGCGTCCCTTCGCGGCATGTTGGTGAGCAAATGTCAGCGCCATAAGGAGCACTAGCAACATTAGGTTTCTAG
>JANYHP010000098.1 GCA_025359005.1 Hyphomicrobiaceae bacterium
CGGCGCGGTGGTGGCCGTCGCCACTCCCCTCACCCGCGCCCGCGATAGGGCGCGACGCCTTGGTCGGGCAGCCAGGCGCCTTTGGGCAGGTCGCCGTGCTGGTAGAAAACGTCGATGGGGATGCCGCCGCGCGGATACCAATAGCCGCCGATGCGCAGGAAGTGGGGCTGCAACACATCCACGAGCCGCTTGCCGATGCTGACGGTGCAGGCCTCGTGAAACGCCGCATGGTTGCGATGTGATTGCAAAAACAGCTTCAGCGACTTGCTTTCGATCAGCCAGGCGTCGGGCACGTAGTCGATGACCAGATGGGCGAAATCGGGCTGGCCGGTGACGAGGCACAGCGAGGTGAACTCAGGGCACGCGAGGCGCGCCACGTAGTGGGTGTCGAGGTGCTGGTTGGGCACCCGCTCCAGCACGGCATCATCCGGCGTCGGCGGAAAGGGAACCTCATGGCCCAACTGCGTGAGGTGCGGCACGACGGGTGACGTCGGGGACTTGCTCGGGGGCTTGGCCATGCGGTGGGTCTCGGAGGAAACTGGCGTGCCGGAGGTGCGGGCGCCTTCGCTTCCGTCTCCACCGAGGCGGCCCTGCAAGTCAAGCCGCGCGCCAATTTAAGCCGCGCTCGAACGCTCCGTTGACGCTGCTCCATAATTTCCGTCGGTTGCCGTCATTTTGCCACGGCTCAACCGTCACGCCGCTGCAATCGGTGGCTACCGCGGTGGGGGAGCGAATGGGTTGGCCTCGCCCATTGGCGCATTGCGGATGCGCCGACGGACCGCGGCACCACCCTCGCCCACACCCGGCGCGCCGATCCTGTGCCGGTCAGACATGCAGAATGTGCCGCAGGGGCCGCGGCCGTTAACGTCAAATTAACCGTGCAGGCGTTAACGGTTGTGTCGAGCAGAGGTGTCTCTCATGGTAATGCGTCGCCACCGGTTTTGTTTTTCTGGCTCCTTGCGTGGCGCGGCCGCCGCGCCGGTGCTGACTGCCGTGGCCCTGCTGGCTGGGTGCAGCGCCGACATCAGGCGTCTTGAGCAACCCACCTACGCGCTCGGTGAAAAGCCGCTCGTTCCCGCGGAACCTGTGGGCCGACGCAACGCCGGCGCACCGCCTGCCTATGACAATCCGGGCTGGCCCAACTCCGGCCCGTTGAGGCAGTCGTCCGACCGCGTCACGGCTCTGCCCGATGTGGCACCGATCCAATCATCGCCCAACCCGTCTGTGCCGTTCGACGCACCGCGCAAGCCCAAAGCCGCCGCCGCGCCCGTCGCAGCACGGGCCAGCGTGCCAGTTGCGGCCGGCAACACCATCGATATCCAGCCCGGCGACACCCTGTTCGGGGTGTCCAAGCGGCATCACGTGTCCATCGCCGCGCTGATGGAACTCAACCAGCTCAAGTCCGCGACGCTGCATCCCGGCCAGAAGCTGGTGCTTCCCGCTAACGCCCGCCGGCCGTTGGCCAAGCCCGCGGCAGCGCCCGCACCGGCCCCTGTCGCTGCGGCCCCGATCACGCCCAGCCCCGCGCCGGCCCCAGCGGCTGCCGCCGCCCCGACCGACTGGGACGGCAACTACGTCGTCAAAGCCGGCGATTCGCTGTTTGGTATCGCCCGAGCCCACAAGGTCAATTCCGCAGAGCTTCAGCGCGTCAACGGCATCACCGACCCGGCCAAGATGCGCCTCGGCATGACCCTCAAGGTTCCCTCTGGGAGCGCGGCACCGGCCGCGGGCCAGGCACCACTGCCGCCCCCGATCGCAGTCGCCCCGGTGGCAGCGGCTCCCGCGCCGGTCCAGCCCGCGCCACGCGCAGCCGCCAGCGGTGGGCCCCGCATTCTCAATCCGCAAGCCACCGCGCCAACGTCAGTTCCACCGACGCCTGCCGCGGCGCCCGCTGCCGCAGCGCCGGCTCCGACCAAGGTTGCCGCAGTCGGTCCGGTTGCTCTGCCCGCCGCTGCTGCAAAATTCCGCTGGCCCGCGAAGGGCGCGCTACTGGCCGGGTTCGGCAAGCGGCCCGATGGCGCCCACAACGATGGCATGAACATCTCGGCGGCCGCCGGCAGCGAAATAGCCGCCGCCGAGGCCGGCACCGTTGCCTACACCGGCAGCGAAATCAAAGCCTACGGCAATCTTGTTCTTATCCGCCACGAGGGGGGCTGGGTTACCGCCTACGCCCACGCCAGCGAGATCCTGGTCAAGCGCGGCGACACGGTGACGCGCGGGCAGGTGATCGCCAAGGTGGGCGCGACCGGCACTGTGGATCGGCCGCAACTGCACTTCGAGCTGCGGCAAGGATCGAAGCCCGTCGACCCCGCTCCGCACATGGAAAAATAGTTTGATGCCATAGCCCAATGCCATAGCCCAAAGTCTTGGGCCACGAGCTGCCACACCCGCCGATGCCCTGCATCGGCGGGTGTGGCATTTCATACACACGACTAAAGTCCTAAATCGCACGCATGGGGCGACGGGCGCTTAAGAGTTCTTTAATCTACAAGCCAAGTACCGGGACTGCGCACAACGAAACCAACAATGGGCGCGCGTTACCGGAGCTTTGTTCTGGGGTGGACCTGAGGAGACTTGAGGAATGGCAACAACATACGGCAGCCAGCCCGCGAAGACGCGCGGCATGACGGGCGAGGAGGTGAAAGTCATCGTCGCCTCGTCGCTCGGAACGATCTTCGAGTGGTACGATTTCTATCTGTATGGTTCCTTGGCCGCCATGATCGGCGCCAAGTTTTTCTCGGCGTTCGACGTCAACACACGCTCGATCTTCGCCCTGCTCGCGTTCGCCGCGGGCTTCCTCGTTCGCCCCTTCGGCGCGCTGTTCTTCGGCCGCCTCGGTGACTTGATTGGTCGCAAGGCGACCTTCCTCATCACCATCCTCATCATGGGCCTGTCGACGTTCTTCGTCGGCCTGCTGCCCGACTACGCCACCATCGGCTGGGTCGCGCCCGTTGTGCTGATCGCGCTGCGCATGTTGCAGGGCCTGGCACTTGGCGGTGAATACGGCGGCGCTGCCGTCTACGTCGCCGAGCATGCCCCTCCCGGCCGTCGCGGCTTCTACACCGCCTGGATCCAGACCACGGCAACGCTGGGCCTGCTGCTTTCGTTGGCTGTTATCGTCGGCCTGCGCCAATACATGGGTGAAGCAGCCTTCGCCAACGACTTCGACCTGGGCTTCCTTGGCCTCAAGGGCGGCTGGCGCATTCCATTCCTCGGCTCGATCTTTCTGCTGATGGTGTCGGTTTTCATTCGTCTGTCGATGAACGAGAGCCCGGCCTTCCAGAAGATGAAGGACGAAGGCACACGCTCCAAGGCGCCGCTGAATGAGGCGTTTGGCGCTTGGCCGCCGGCCGTAACCGCTGTGCTCGGGCTGCTGCTCGTCGCGTCGATCGTCCTGGCCTTCCTGGGCTTGACAGGCTGGGCGCTGCTCGGCATCCCGGCGATGATCCTTCTGATCGTCGCCAACATGGCGCGCTTCTCGAACGGCCGTACGGTGATCCTCGCTCTGTTTGGTCTCGTCGTCGGGCAGGCGGTCGTCTGGTACACGGGTCAGTTCTACGCGCTGTTCTTCATCGGCAGCGTTCTCAAGGCGGACCTGCTGACGTCGAACGTGCTGATCGCCTGGTCGCTGATCATCGGCACCGGCGGCTTCCTGTTCTTCGGCTGGTTATCTGACCGGATCGGCCGTCGCGTCGTCATCCTGTCGGGTTGCCTCGTTGCTGCCCTGACCTACTTCCCGATCTTCTGGACGTTGACGAGCATCATCAATCCGCAACTCGAAACCGCTCTCGCCAAGGTGAGGGTCGAGATCAAGGCTGATCCCGTAGAGTGCGGTTCGGTGTTCGATCCGGTCGGCATCCGCCAGTTCAGCGCAGCGTGCGATGTCACGCGCCGTGCCCTGTCGGCAGGCGCCATCAAGTACACGCTGGTTCCGGCTGCCGCCGGTGCCAAAACGACGGTCTCGGTCAACGGCAACGACGTCGCGGTCGACAAGGACTTCGCCAAGAACGTCGGCACTGCCGCCGTTGCTGCCGGCTATCCGGCCCCTGGGGACAAAAACATCCTCAAGGTCAACGGGATGATGGACGCGATCACCAACTTCCGCGCCTTGCAGGCCATCGCCCTGTTGACGCTCATGGTGATCTACGTGACCTGGGTGTACGGCCCGATCGCCGCTGCCCTGGTCGAGTTCTTCCCGACTCGCATCCGCTACACCGCCATGTCGTTGCCCTATCACATCGGCAATGGCTGGTTCGGCGGCCTGCTGCCAGCAACATCGTTCGCGATGACGGCATCAACCGGCGACATCTATTTCGGTCTCTGGTATCCGGTCATCTTCGCGATGCTCACCGTCGTTATCGGCACGTTGTTCGTGCGCGACTTTGGCGAGCGCAACATCGACCACGTTCGCTGACCTGAGCGGATCGACTGCAACAATCGGCCCCGCGGCGCGCAATCGCCGCGGGGTTTTTCGTTTTGCGTCACTGGCATAGTTTGAAAGTGGCCCCAACGCGTTCGATCGGCTGGCTGGGGCTAGCGCCGCAGTCGCGGGCATGGGTCGATTGCGTTGCCGCCGACGGGCTGACTCCAAGCGTGCCTGGTACCCACAATCACAAGTCCCTATGACGCGTGACGAACGAGGATGACCGGCGGGCAGGAGCGCGGCTTGTCCGGAACTCAGCTACGGCCTTCGGCGCACTCCTGGCGGGCCCGCTCGCGGGATTGCGATCAGGCGTCATAGAGAATTGTGATTGTGGGTACTAGCGCCAAGTATATCGGGGCTTATAGCCCAGCATCCGCCGTGCCTTCGCAATAGAGAGCAGCGTCTCGAACTCGCCAAGCGTCGCATCGACCGGAACCGTGGGAAACGCGCCCGCCATCAAGGCACGACTCGGTGACCTCATCACCGTATCGGCGGCGGCAATCGTGAAGTTTTCCGTGCCTTCAATTTCGGCCGTGAGCGCCAACCGACACGCCTGCGCGACGTCTCGGCTGTCAACCCAACTCCATAAATTCCATTTACGAAGGTCCGGGTCACCCCAGTACGACGGAATGTTGGCGTAATCCTTTTCCTCGAGAATATTGGAAATTCGCAAGCCGATGAAGCGCGTGCCGGGGTTCCAGCGCCCCATCTCGGCGGCCATGGTTTCGCTCAGGACTTTGGCGAGCGCGTATCCAGTTTCAGGCGCAAGCAGATGCTCCTCCGTCACCGGGGCGAACAACGGCGGCCTGCGCGTGAAGGGCAAGCCGTAGATCGTTTCGCTCGAAGCCCAGACCACGCGCTTCAAATCCAGCCGCGTGGCGGCGCTGAAAACATTGTACGTCGACATCATGTTATTCTGAAACACGACAGCATCCGGAGTGAGGCCGGGGGCGGGAATGCCTGCAAGGTGGATAACGGCAAATGGGTCGCCGGCCGTCGCACGCCGCCTGTCGATTGTCCCCGCCGCAAGCCGCAGCGCGTCGATAGTCTGGCCGAGGTCGCAAAGATCCGTCTTCATGAAATGACAAAGCTGATCCGACGGCGGCGTCGTGTCGACGTTCAGGACCGCATAGCCATGCGCAATAAGGTCTTTGATGACGGCTCGACCGGCCTTGCCGCTGCCCCCGGTCACGACAACGCTTTTCATTCCGTCTACTCCCAGAGGGTGATTTTCGTCAGTCTTATATGCGGCACTCAAACCTCGAACGGCAAGCGAGGCTTGGCATCTGCCCACGGCCTTGCCTGTTCGAACAGCGCCGCCGCCCGGCATAACAGCGCATCCGCGCCGCGTCGCGCCACGAGTTGAATGGCCACTGGGAGGCCATCGGAGTGAAAGCCGGCAGGCAACGTGACGGCCGGATTGCCCGACAGGTTGAACGGATGCGTGTAAGGGAACCACGCCTTGCGCACGGTATCGATCTTTTTTCCTTCGATCTCGATCGGCTCGAACAGGCCCTCTTGAAGCGGCACCGCGGTGCGCGTCAGCGTCGGCATGACGATGATATCGGCATGCCCGAACCAACCCTGGATTTTCCGATAGATCTCGGTGCGCTTCAGATAGGCGCGCTGCAACATCTCGGCGGTGTGGGACGCGCCGCCGGCCATCTGGCGCACCAGGGTCGGTGACATGCGATCGCGCCATTCGGGCAGCTTGTCGGCGAACCGCGCGTTCCACAGCGCGGTCGACAGCACCAGCCACATCGGTTCGGTCGGCTCCATATCGTCGGCCATCGCGTGCATCGTGGCACCCAGCCCCTCGAACACGCGCGCAGCATCTGCCGTAAGGCGAAGCACCTCGCTATCGATCACTGTGTTGCCGAGATAGGGGCGCCACACCACGCGCACGCCCTTCAGGTCTTGCGCGGTTCGCACGGCTTCGACGCACCCAACCGCGCTCATGCCGAAACTGTGCACGTCTGCGGGATGCGGGCCGGCCATCGCTTCCAGCATCAGCGCGGTGTCGAGCACCGTCCGCGTCATCGGCGTGATATAACTCATATTGGCGAAGCTCTCGGGCGCCATGTCGTGCGGAATGAGCCCCAGCGACTGCTTGAAGCCGACGACGCCATTGCAGGCCGCCGGAATGCGCGTCGACCCGCCCGCGCAGGTGCCGACGCCGATCGGGCCGAGCCCCGCCGCACATGCCACTGCCGCCCCGCCCGAGGAGCCGCCGGAGGTGCGGCCCTGATCCCACGCGTTGCGCGTCCGCCCGAACAGCGGCGCCTCCGTCCATACCATATGACCGAACTCGGGCGTCGTGGTCTTGCCGACCAGCACGGCGCCGGCCGCCTTCAACCGCGCCACCGATATCGCGTCCGACTTCGGCACGGTGTGCTCGTGCATGAAAGACCCGAACGTGGTGCGCACGCCCGCCGTATTGACCAGATCCTTGACATGCAACGGCACGCCCCCTAGCGGCCCCACGTCCTCGCCGCGCCCGATCCGCTGGTCGATCTCCGCCGCGTCGCGCAAGGCTTCGTCGCGGCAGACCGTGATAAACGCGTTGAGCACACCCTGGCTCGCCTCGATCCGTTCGAGGGTCGCGCGCACCACGTCGACAGAAGAAGCCTCGCGCCGCTTGATCAGATGCGCCAGTTCGGAGGCGGACTGGTAGGCGAAGTCGGAATGTGGCATCGGCGGCCTCGCGGCGAAGCGTGGTTAAGATTTGCGGACGGTTATCAAAGCATCCGGAGGCAGGGTTGCCAACCACAGCCGGCTCCCAGAGCACTCCGAGTGAGCAGTCGTGCATGCGAGGGCGCCGCCCTCGCGCTCCCGGCAAAGGGCTCGCCCTTTGGAAACCCTGAATTGTCCGCGTGGCGACGACAGCGCCCACTACACAGTTGCGACCGCTCATCATGCGGCAACCGGGAATGCGCGTTGACCGTGCAGCAAGTTGCATTCACTATACTGACAACAACCAGGGGGCGTGAAATGCGAGGACTTGCAGCGGGATTGCTATTGATCGTATCAGGCTTCGGAGTGCGTGCTGAGCCCGATTTCATCGAGTTCGCAAAGTTCCTGGTTCTCTACGAAGCCGGGACAACGGCGTGTGGTTTGAGGAAGGCGCAACACTTCGACGAGTTGCGAATTGCTGCAATGTTGCTTCAGCCGGATGAGTTCAAGCGGGGGTCTGAAGAGGCACTGAAAATGCTCGAATCGGTTGTGCACAAGGCAGGCAAAGACGGGTTCTGCGTCATGGCCGTGACGATGCGCGATCAAGGAAACAAAAAAATCGAAGAGACTTATCGTGCGATGTTGAAATGATGATCAATTCGCGAGCTATTGCGCGACCAA